>CAURRB010000005.1:0-54780 GCA_963527085.1 Streptococcus oralis | reverse complement strand
GCGTTTCCCAGGTCATTGTAGCGGTTATTATCGTACCCTTCATGCTCTTTTATCTCTTGCGCGATGGAAAAGGTCTACGAGACTATTTGACTAAGTTTATCCCAACCAAGTTAAAAGAACCTGTGGGTGAAATCCTATCAGATGTCAATAAACAGCTGTCAAACTATGTTAGAGGACAAGTTACAGTAGCTATTATTGTAGCTATCATGTTTATTATCTTCTTTAAGATTATCGGTTTACGCTACGCTGTCACTCTAGGTGTAACGGCTGGTATCCTCAATCTAGTACCTTACCTGGGTAGTTTTCTAGCGATGTTGCCTGCTCTGGTTTTGGGCTTGATTGCAGGACCTGTGATGCTTTTGAAAGTGATTATTGTCTTTATTGTTGAACAAACGATTGAAGGTCGCTTTGTTTCTCCGCTTATTTTAGGTAGTCAGCTAAACATCCATCCGATCAATGTCCTCTTTGTTCTCCTAACTTCAGGATCCATGTTTGGTATTTGGGGAGTCTTGCTGGGAATTCCTGTCTATGCTTCTGCCAAGGTCGTTATCTCAGCTATCTTTAACTGGTATAAGAAAGTCAGCGGTTTGTATGAAGAAGAAGGGGAGGAAATCAAGAGTGAACAATAGTCAACGCATGCTCCAGGCTTTGGATGAACAGGATTTAACCAAAGCGGATCAGTTTTTTCACAAAGCCCTCGAAACAGATTCAAGTGAAGTTCTCTATGAACTAGCAAGCTATCTTGAGGGAATTGGCTTTTATCCTCAAGCAAAAGAAATTTACCAACATATCGTTACAGAATTTCCAGAAGTAAATCTGAATTTAGCAAGCATTACTAGTGAGGATGGCAATGTTGAGGAAGCCTTTGCTTACCTTGAGGAAATCACACCCGAAAGTGACTGGTATGTATCGGCTTTGGCCTTGAAGGCAGACCTCTATCAGTTGGAAGGATTGACAGATGTAGCTCGTGAAAAGTTACTGGAAGCCTTAAATTACTCAGATGATGCCTTATTAGTTTTTGGATTGGCTGAGTTGGATAGTGAGTTGGGAAATTATCAGGAAGCTATTCAGGGTTATGCTCAATTAGACAATCGCTCTATCTATGAGCAAACGGGTGTCTCAACCTATCAACGAATTGGTTACGCTTATGCCCAGTTAGGTAAGTTTGAAGCCGCGACTGAATTCTTAGAGAAAGCTTTAGAACTAGAATACGATGACCAAACTGCCTTTGAACTGGCTAGTCTTTACTTTGACCAAGAAGAGTATCAAAAATCTGTTCTTTACTTTAAGCAGATTGATACCATTTCACCTGATTTTGAAGGATATGAATATGGTTATAGTCAAGCCTTGCATAAGGAACATCAGGTGGAAGAGGCCCTTCGTATCGCTAAACAAGGCTTGGAGAAAAATCCGTTTGAAACACGGCTCTTACTGGCTGCTTCTCAATTTTCGTATGAATTGCATGATCCTAGTAGTGCAGAGCAGTTTCTCCTTACTGCCAAAGAAGATGCAGAGGATACAGAAGAAATTTTCCTTCGACTTGCAACCATTTATATGGAACAAGAGCGGTACGAAGATATCATCGCTCTCCAAAGTCAAGAACCTGAAAATCTCTTGACCAAGTGGATGATTGCCCGTTCTTACCAGGAAATCGAGGATTTAGATAAGGCTTATGAGCTCTATCAGGAACTATCGCTTGATCTCAAGGATAATCCTGAATTTCTGGAGCAGTATACTTATCTTTTGCGTGAATTGGGGTATTTTGAAGAAGCCAAAGTGCAAGCTGAAGCCTATTTAAAACTCGTTCCAGATGATGTTCAGATGCAAGAACTATTAGAGACACTTTAAGGATTTCTATTTTTTGTAAAGTTTTATTAACAGAAACGAATGACTTTAAATGAATGATTTGAAAGACCTCAGAGGTCTTTTCTTTTTTACTAATATAATATAAATGTTAGAATTTCTTATAGCTAATTTAGATGAAGTTTTGAACGATGAAAGCCTGCTAAACCCTATAAAATAAGAGTTTAAAGGTATGATTTGAACATCGAACTACTATGAAATACTTGACAAATTTATATAAGAATATATAATAATAAATAGGGGAATCTATCCCCAAAAATAAAGGAGGCAAATGTTGTGAAAAAGATTAATAAAAAACTTTCTCATGCATTCATGGCGCTATTGTTAGTAGCTTCAGTATTTATCCCAGTACTAAGAACTAGCAATGTGGTTAAAGCTGCTGAACTACCATCTAGTAGCTATACGTTAACGACAGTACCGACAATTAACAATAATAAGTTAGTTGACGGTGCAGAGTATGGTGAAGGGAAATTTTACCTTCAAACCACTTACAAATTCGACAACTCAACAACGTTGAAGAATGGTGACTTTATGGTTTATAAAGTTCCAAATGAATTCAAAATTGAATCAGATTCAACTACTGAAATCTTTGGTAACGATGGAGTTACTAAGGTTGCTGAGTTAACGACAAATAAGTCTGCAAATACAGCGACTGTGACGGTAAGTAACGAAGATTATTTTGCTAACTTACCTGAAGAGAAACAAATTTCGGCCTTATTTACTGTTGTATGGGCTGATAATGTTGAACTCAATAAATCATATCCAATCGACATTCCTGGAGCAGGAGTATACAATTTGACTCGTATTGTTCCAGATGAGGATCCAACAGGATTTACTAAATGGGGAGTTCAAGATACAAACGATCCAAATTATATTAATTGGTATATTCGCGTAAACAAATATGCTAATCCTTATGAAGGTGTTTCGATTCAAGATACAATCCCTGAAGGGCAAGTATTAGCTAGTGAGATTACAGGTTACTACTTTACTGAATGGGGTAAGGATGAGCATCATCCTCTTTTGAATCCAAGTCACATTGTTGTTCAAGACTCTAATCGCTTCACTATTACTCCAAATGGTAATGGTGATTTAACCAACCAAGGTTTGTATGTAGTTTATAAGACTCGTATCACCGCACCAGTTGATAATACAACAAAGAAAGCTTTCAATAACGTTAAAATTACGACTTCAACTGAAAACTTTGATGTAGAAGGTTTTGCACCATTAACCACAACTGAAGGTATTAGTTCTGGTTCACGTTCTACAGAAGTTTCATTTGAGGTTTCTAAGCAGTTAAAAGGAAAAGACTTAGCTGCTGAAGAATTTAGCTTCCAACTACTTGATCCAAACGGATCAGTTGTGGAAACTGTTAAGAATGATAAAGATGGCAAAGTGAAATTTAAAGCCGTTAAATTCTCTACAGTGGGTACTTATAAGTATCAAATCAAAGAAGTTAATGATCAAAAACCAGGTTTTGCTTACGATGATAAGACTATTAACGCAGAAGTTACTGTGACAGATGTTTATGGTGAGAAGTTTGCAAGTGTTAAATATGACAATAAAGTTTTTGTAAATTCATATTCTGTTAAATCTGCAACAACTTCAATTACTGCTAAAAAAGTCCTAAATGGTAAACCTCTTGAGGCAGATAAATATGAATTTGAATTGAAAGAAGGCGACAAACTTGTAGCTACAGCTAAGAATACTGCAGACGGAACAGTTGCTTTCCCAGCGATTGAATACACTACTGCAGGAACTCACACATACACGATCACTGAAAAAGCTGGTAATGAAACTGGTGTAACTTATGATAAAAATGCTTATACAGTAACAGTAAAAGTTGCAGACAATGGTCAAGGTCAACTTGTAGCAACAGTTACAGGTAATAATCCAACCATCACAAATACTTATGCTGCTGAGACTCCGGGTTCTTCAGATAACAAACCTAAACAACCAGGAGAAACTAAAGAACTACCAAATACTGGTACTTCTGAAATGACTATCTTGCTTACTGTTGTAGGAGTAGTACTTGCATTCGGTTCCATTCTCTTATTCCGTTTCAAAAAAGTTAAATAATCTAGTTGAAAAATCTTGATGCCTTTGCTATGGCATCATCAAAGAGCCACTTGTATGGATAGTAGAAATGATACTATTCTTATAAAGTGGTTCTTTTTTTTATATCTCTAAAGGTATGAAGTGAATGAGAGAAAACAGCGTTCTGTATCAATGAAATCTTTATAGATATTTGATAAAAAAATTTTTATTATTGTTCTCTCAGAATTAGAAGTTAAACCTATATTCGAGTCTAAAATCCTTATAATTCTTCGAATTCTTTAAGATGATATTTCGCACGGATTTCTTAGATAAAAGTGTATAGTTCAAGAATTATAGAATTTTTTTTCAAAAACTCTTGCTAAATTGTTTATTTATGCTATAATAGGAACAATAATTTTTAGGAGGTGCAGTATGTCTTATATGTTTGAGATATTACCAAGTTTATTGAACGGTGCAAGTATGACTCTTCAAGTCTTTGCTCTGGTCTTGATCTTTTCAATTCCTTTAGGTATTGTCGTTGCCTTTGCTTTGCAAGTCCGCTGGAAACCCCTCCATTATCTGATTGACCTTTATATTTGGGTGATGCGAGGGACTCCCTTGCTCTTGCAATTAATCTTTATTTACTATGTTCTTCCTAGCATTGGGATACGTTTAGATCGTTTGCCTGCTGCTGTGATCGCTTTTGTATTGAACTATGCAGCCTACTTTGCTGAAATCTTTCGTGGTGGGATTGAAACCATTCCTAAAGGTCAATATGAGGCTGCTAAGGTCTTGAAGTTTAGTCCATTTGACACAGTGCGATATATCATTCTTCCTCAAGTTACAAAGATTGTCTTACCGAGCGTCTTTAATGAAATCATGAGTTTGGTCAAGGATACTTCATTGGTTTATGCCCTTGGGATTTCAGATTTGATTTTGGCAAGTCGGACAGCAGCCAATCGAGATGCCAGCCTTGTGCCTATGTTTTTAGCTGGGGCGATTTATTTGATCATGATTGGTCTTGTAACCATTGTAGCGAAAAAACTTGAGAAGAAGTACAGCTATTACAGATAGGAGGATTGCTATGTTAGAACTACGAAACATTAACAAGGCCTTTGGTGGCAAACAAATCTTAACCAATTTCAGCCTATCAATTCCTGAAAAGCAAATCCTTGCAATCGTAGGTCCATCAGGAGGCGGAAAGACAACCCTATTACGTATGCTAGCTGGACTGGAAACCATCGATTCGGGGGAAATCTACTATAACGGTGAATCGCTAGCTATAGACGAACTAGAAAAGCGCAATCTTCTGGGATTTGTTTTCCAAGATTTTCAACTCTTTCCGCATTTGTCAGTTCTAGATAACTTAACCTTGTCGCCCATAAAAACGATGAGCATGGAGAAGGAAGTTGCTGAGAAGAAGGCGCGTGGTTTGTTAGAACAACTTGGGTTAGCTGGACATGCAGATGCCTTTCCATTCTCACTTTCAGGTGGGCAAAAACAACGAGTGGCCTTAGCACGCGCCATGATGATAAACCCAGAAATTATTGGATATGATGAGCCTACATCAGCCTTAGACCCAGAATTGCGATTAGAAGTAGAAAAACTTATCCTTCAAAATAAAGAGCGTGGGATGACCCAGATTGTTGTGACCCACGATCTTCAGTTTGCGGAAAACATTGCTGATCAGATCCTTAAGGTTGATCCAAAGTAGGACTAGGAGGTGCCTATGAAGAGAAAGAAAATTGCCCTTGTACTTGCTCTGTTCTTTAGCTTCTTCCTGACGGCTTGTACTCAGAAGGCAAGTGATCCAAATCAGGATAATTGGGCCAAATATCAAAAACAGGGAAGCATTACCATTGGCTTTGACAATACCTTTGTTCCCATGGGATTTGAGGAAAAGAACGGCCAGTATGCAGGCTTTGATATTGACCTGGCCCAAGCTGTTTCTGAAAAGCTAGGAATTCAGATTAAATTTCAACCCATCGACTGGGATATGAAAGAAACCGAGCTACAAAATGGTACCATTGATGCCATCTGGAATGGCTATACAGCTACAGATGAACGGAAAGAGAAGGTTGCCTTTACCATTCCTTACATGGAAAATCAACAAGTTTTGGTCTCTAAAAAGTCTCAAAATATCCACTCAATTCAGGATATGACTGACAAAGTTTTAGGGGCCCAGGCAGGATCTTCTGGCTATTTGAATTTTGAAGGACAACCCGAACTACTCAAGAATCGAGTGAAAGATCAGAAGGCCAATCAATACCAAAGTTTCAATGAAGCCTTGATTGATTTGAAAAATGATCGGATTGATGCCCTTGTGATTGACCGGGTATATGCCAATTATTATCTCCAGTCTGAAGGAATATTAAATGACTACAATGTCTTTTCAGCTGGATTTGAAAGTGAAGCTTTTGCAGTGGGTGTTAGACCTGCTGATAAAACTTTGCTAGCTGCTCTGAATCAAGCCTTTATCTCACTATACCAAGAAGGAAAATTTCAGGCAATCAGTCAGAAGTGGTTTGGGGAAGATGTAGCCACCAGTCAAGTTAAAAATCAAGAATAAGAAAAGAGATTGAGTTTTTCCTCAGTCTCTTTTTGCATCGAAAAATCCTCTGGCAAGTACCAGAGGATAAGAGCTTATACTCAATGAAAATCAAATAGCAAACTAGGAAGCTAGCCGCAGGCTGCTCAAAGCACTGCTTTGAGGTTGTAGATAGAACTGACGAAGTCAGTAACCATACATACGTCAAGGAAACGCTGACGTGGTTTGAAGAGATTTTCGAAGAGTATTATTTCATTGTTGGAAAGAGCAATACATCACGGATAGTAGTTGTATCAGTGAGGAGCATGCAGAGACGGTCGATACCGATACCCAAACCACCTGTTGGAGGCATACCGTATTCAAGGGCTTCAATGTAGTCGTAGTCGATGCCTGTTGCTTCATCGTCACCAAGTTCTTTAGCTTTAGCTTGGGCTTCAAAACGGCTAAGTTGGTCGATTGGGTCGTTGAACTCAGTAAAGGCATTACCGTACTCCTTAGTCATGATGAAGAGCTCGAAACGGTCAGTAAAGCGTTCGTCTTCAGGATTTTTCTTAGCGAGTGGAGACACAGCTACTGGATGACCATAGACAAAGGTTGGTTGAATCAAGGTTTCTTCAACGAACTCTTCAAAGAAGGCGTTGATAATGTGACCAACTTCAGTGTAGTGTTTTTCAACTGGAACTTTCTTCTCAGTAGCGATAGCTTTTGCTTCTTCAAAAGTCATGTCTTGCCAGAAATCAACACCAGTAATTTCCTTGATAGCATCTACCATGTGAACACGTTTAAATGGTTCGTTGATCTTAATTTCAGTACCTTGATAGTTAACTGGACCATCACCCTTAACTGCCTTAGCAGCGTGTTGGATAATACCTTCCGTCAAGTCCATGATATCTTGGAAGTCTGCATAAGCTTGGTAAACTTCGATAGAAGTAAACTCAGGGTTATGAGTAGCGTCCATTCCTTCGTTACGGAAGATACGACCAATCTCATAGACGCGTTCCATACCACCAACGATAAGACGTTTTAAGTGAAGCTCGGTCGCGATACGAAGCACCATGTCAATGTTTTGGGCATTGTGGTGGGTGATAAATGGACGAGCAGCAGCACCACCAGCTTCATTGTGAAGAACAGGTGTTTCCACTTCAAGGAAACCTTTTTGGTCTAGATAACGACGGATTTCAGAGATGATTTTTGAACGAGTGACAAAACGTTCAAAGCTTTCACGGTTAGAAATCAAGTCAAGGTAACGTTTACGATAAATTGTTTCAACGTCAGTCAAACCGTGGAATTTCTCAGGAAGCGGGCGAAGTGCTTTAGACAAGTGTGTGATGTGAGTTGCCTTGATAGAAAGTTCTCCCATATCGGTACGCATGACTTCACCTTCGACACCAAGGAAGTCACCGAGGTCAGCCTTTTTGAAGATTTCGTAGTTTTCTTCACCGACTTCATCTTTACGAACGTAGATTTGGATTTGACCTTCACGGTCTTGGAGATGGGCAAAGCCAACTTTCCCTTTGCCACGTTTAGTTACTAAGCGTCCAGCGATAGTAGCAGTTTCATTTAATTCATGTAATTGTTCTTTTTCAAGTTCTGCAAATTTGTCTTTTAGCTCTTGTGAGTTAGCAGTACGTTCAAAACGTTTTCCGAAGGGATCGATTCCTTGTTCACGGAGCGCAGCCATTTTTTCACGGCGAACGATCTGCTGGTCATTTAGTTCTTCCATATGTTCTGTAGACATGGGTTCCTCCTAGTTTTACTCAAAATTGAATACGATGAGTCATTTTTTGCGATACTCCCATTTTATCATAAATAGCAGAGAAATTCACGGATATTCTTTGAAAACTAAAAAGAACTTGACTATTAAGATCAAGTTCCATTATTTTTTTTGATAGGAAGTGTCATTCCATCTTTCTAGAGTGAAGGTTTCAAAATCATCGGTCTCTAAAACTGTCAGACTAGCATTGGCCAAGCCTCCTTCTTTGCGGAGGTGAGCCTCTTTATAGCCTAAAAGTGTACGAAGGCTAGCAGTGAGATTGGCCCCATGCCCGACAATCAGAATTCTTTCAGCCGGACTTTCTTTCAGAGATTTGATAAACTGAATGGTTCGCTGAGTCGTAGAGTAGAGAGATTCAGCTTCAAACATCCTCGTATCAAACTGAGCCAGATTAGAGCGAAAGGCCTTGATTTGTTGTGGGTAGATGGCATTGAGCGTAGCAATTTTTAATCCCTCTAGTTTGCCAAGTTGCCATTCACGTAGGTCAGGAATGCTCTTCAAAGGACAAGGGGATTGGAGTTGACTCTGGATAATTTCAGCAGACTTAACTGCTCTGGGTAAATCACTAGAATAAATCGTATCAAAATGAATTTCATTGAGATGTTGACCCAGTTGTTTTAGGATGTCAATGGACTCTGAAAGAAGGGGAGAGTCGCCGCTAGCACCTTGAAAACGTCCTTCAAGATTCCAGACAGTCCGACCATGACGGACAAAATAGAGTTTCATCAGTTGTTTTCCTCCAAGATATCAGCAAAGTCTGCTTTTACAAAGCTGGCTAAGTCTTGAGGTCGGATGATGATACTATGCCCGACTTCTCCAGCAGAGACGATCATTTTGTCTAAATCCAAAGCAGTCTGATCAATAAAAATAGGATAATTGTGTTTTTGGCGAATGCCGACGGGGTTATTAGCCCCATGAATATAGCCTGTCGTTTTTTCTAGGTCTTTTTGTGGAATCATGCTCACTTTTTTATTACCAGAAACCTTTGCTAGTTTTTTCTCAGCGAGGTGTTCTGTTATGGGAACGATTCCGATGATTGGCCCCGTTTTGTCCCCTAATAGAGCCAAGGTTTTAAAGATATGAGTTCGATCATATTCCGAAGGAAGTTCTCCCTCAAGCGCGTTGATTTGAATCCCTGTGTGCTCAATACCCGCCTTGGTCAAGATTTGTTCGACCAAGGTTTTCTTAATCTTCACTTTCTTTGCCATTATTTATACTTATCCTCCAATTGACTCATCCAGATACCAAGCCAAATTCCAAGCGCAAAGAAGAAGGCGATGAGAACATAACTCACGATAGAAAGCCCAGTGTATTGGATACTTTCAGCATTTCCAGCATTTGGAATCAAAATCAAAAGAGTGCTTGACAGCACAATCCCAATGATAAAGTGATAAACACGGGAGTGGTAGTTGTTCAAGGCGTGGTCCATTAATTTTGAAAAAATGATGAGGGTTGCACCTGCACCTATTCCGATAGGAAGGAAAGTACCGAATAAATCAAAGGTCTTAAAACCAGTTAGCATTGGAGCGTACAGCCCTAAAATCAAGAGTAGATTTGACGGACTTAAACCAGGCACCAAGACACCTAGAGCTAAAAGAGCACCCGCTAAGATGAAACTAGCGAAACTAGCACTGAGAGAACCAACAACAAAGTTTAGTGCGTAGAGCCCGACACCTGAAAGGATAAAGGTGGCCCAGAACCAGACTAGGTCAATCTTATCACGATCAGATTCTCGAGTAGATTCTTTAAGGAGGCTAGGAACCGTACCGATGATAGCTCCAGCAAAACTCCATAAAACATAGACCTGGTAATTTTCTAGCAGATACTCGATTGGATAAGAAAACAAACCAATTCCTAGCAACATCCCGATTGCTACTGGGATAAAGTATAGGACATTCTCTTTAAAATCCTTAAAGGGATGAGCCAGAAAGCTAATCATTCGCTCGTAAATTCCCAAAATAGCTGCTAAAACACCGCCAGAAATTCCAGGTAGGATAAATCCTAAGGCGATGACGATTCCTTTAATAACTCTTGCAATCCATGAAAACATCATAAAATCCTCAATTTCATAAAATTCTTTCTCTATTCTATCAATTATAACACAGACGAGAAGAAAATGAAAAAACAAGTGAAAAAGAGAGCAATTTTCACTTGTCTTATGGTCTTAAAAATAGTTTTCTGAAGGTTTCTTCTTTTTCCTTCAAGGTAGAAATAAGATTAATATCTAAATGGTGTTCAAATCCAGCAATTCTTCCTTTTGAAGTATACTGATGGAGGTCATAGTCTAGATCAGTATTAGGCGTGGTTTCAAAGTAACCTGAATTCGTTCCATAAGATGGAATCCAGACAGCAGAGAACTTATCTGTATTGATACTATGCTCTTTCATGAAATAAACACCGATGTAAATTCCGATATTTTTGGCGCCAAGAGCTTCTAGTTTAGCCCTAAAAGCTTCAACACCTTCGTTCATATCGGACATTGTTTTTTCTTCAACATCGAGCCAATAGTAACTAGGGTTGTATGGAGAAGCAGCATTGTAGAAAACCTCAGCAGCTTTTTCCATTTCTTTCTTACTAGTACCTGCTAGATAGGCATAAACAGCAACTGGAACATTCCGTTTTTGAAATTCTGAAATATGATTTATATAGGCTTTATCGACACCATTGGCATAGGCGGCATTATTTGTTTCAGTATGCTGACCCCCATTGTGGACACGAACAATAACACCAGAAATATTTTGAGATAAGGTATCGTAGTTGATTTCCTCAGGTCTTTGCCAACCAGAGACATCAATAATAGGTTTGTCAAGATTATGCAAGGCCTGATTTTCAACCTGGACAGCATTTGGTTTTGACTTGACGGGATGGTCTTCATAAGTTGGTCTATTGAGGATCAAAATAGCTATAAATATAGTAAATAAAGTAAAAATAATAGCTGGATTAATCTTTTTTCTCATATCTATTTAGTTTAACGTAAATAAATAAAAAAATCAAAGAAAACATCGGAAAAAGTGAATATATGGGCGTATTTTCCCTATTTCTCTGTTTGTTTACTCCTAAGAAACTAAATTATGGTATAATAAAAGGGAATTTCTAGAGAAAAGAGAAGATTATGTCAAATTATGCCATTATTTTAGCAGCGGGTAAAGGTACTCGCATGAAATCAGATCTTCCAAAGGTACTTCATAAAGTAGCTGGAATTTCGATGTTGGAACATGTTTTTCGTAGTGTTGGTGCTATTCAACCTGAAAAAACAGTTACTGTAGTTGGTCACAAGGCAGAGCTAGTTGAGCAAGTATTAGCCGGTCAGACAGACTTTGTTACCCAATCAGAACAACTAGGAACTGGGCATGCTGTCATGATGGCAGAGCCTATTCTCCAAAATCGTACAGGCCACACCTTGGTTATCGCTGGAGATACTCCTCTGATTACAGGTGAAAGCTTGAAAAACCTCTTGGATTTCCATATCAATCACAAAAATGTTGCGACGATTTTAACAGCTGAAGCGGCAAATCCTTTCGGATACGGTCGTATCGTCCGTAACGATAATGCTGAAGTTCTTCGCATTGTGGAGCAGAAAGATGCTACAGACTTTGAAAAGCAAATTAAGGAAATCAATACAGGAACTTATGTATTTGACAATGAGCGTCTTTTTGAAGCCCTTAAAAACATCAACACCAACAATGCCCAAGGTGAGTACTATATTACTGACGTGATTGGTATTTTCCGTAATGCGGGTGAAAAGGTTGGGGCCTATACTCTCAAGGATTTTGATGAAAGTCTTGGAGTAAATGACCGTGTAGCTCTTGCGACTGCAGAAGCAGTGATGCGACGCCGTATCAATCAAAAGCACATGGTTAATGGTGTTAGCTTTGTCAATCCTGAAGCAACTTACATCGACATTGATGTTGAGATTGCTCCTGAAGTCCAAATCGAAGCCAACGTTACCTTAAAAGGTCAAACGAAGATTGGTGCTGAGACTGTTTTGACAAACGGTACTTATGTAGTGGATAGCACTATCGGAGCTGGAGCTGTGATTACCAACTCTATGATTGAGGAAAGTACAGTTGCAGACGGCGTGACTGTTGGCCCTTATGCCCATATTCGTCCAGGTTCAAGTCTGGCTGCTCAAGTTCACATTGGAAATTTTGTTGAAGTAAAAGGATCTTCAATCGGTGAAAATACCAAGGCGGGTCATTTGACTTATATTGGAAACTGTGAAGTGGGTAGCAACGTTAATTTCGGTGCAGGAACTATTACAGTCAACTACGATGGCAAAAATAAATACAAAACTGTCATTGGCAATAATGTCTTTGTTGGCTCAAACTCAACTATTATTGCTCCTGTAGAACTTGGGGATAATTCTCTGGTTGGAGCGGGTTCAACCATTACCAAGAATGTTCCTGCTGATGCCATTGCTATCGGCCGTGGACGTCAGGTCAACAAAGATGAATATGCGACTCGCCTCCCTCATCATCCAAAGAACCAGTAGGAGTCTGTCATGGAATTTGAAGAAAAAACGATTAGTCGGAAGGAAATTTATCAAGGTCCTATTTTCAAACTAGTACAAGACCAGGTGGAACTACCAGAAGGAAAGGGAACTGCCCAACGTGACTTGATTTTTCACAATGGAGCTGTTTGTGTACTAGCTGTGACAGCTGAGGACAAAATCGTTCTCGTTAAGCAATACCGAAAGGCTATCGAGGCGGTTTCTTATGAGATTCCTGCTGGTAAACTTGAACTTGGTGAAAATGCTGATCCAATGGCGGCGGCCCTTCGTGAATTGGAAGAAGAAGTTGCCTACACTGGTAAGTTAGAACTGTTGTACGATTTCTATTCTGCGATTGGATTTTGTAATGAAAAACTAAAACTCTACCTCGCTAGTGATTTGGTCAAGGTGGAAAATCCTCGCCCTCAAGACGATGATGAAACTTTGGAAGTTCTAGAAGTGAGTCTAGAGGATGCCAAGAACCTGATCCAGTCAGGTCATATCTGTGATGCCAAGACCATTATGGCGATCCAGTACTGGGAACTACAAAAGAAATAGAGGAGAAACCCATGGGAAAACCTTTATTAACAGACGAAATGATTGAACGTGCCAATCGTGGTGAGAAAATCTCAGGACCACCTCTTCAAGATGATGAGGAAATAAAGATCCTACCAACGTCTTCACAACATTTTGGTTATTCACGTTCTAGAGACCACGGTTTTAGTCAAGATACACTTACAATCGAAGTAGAGCCAACGATTCATAAAAGTCGTCGCATTGAGAATACCAAGAGAAATGTTTTTAATTCGAAACTCAATCGTATCTTGTTTGCAGTTATCCTACTTTTGATTTTGTTAATTTTAGCGATGAAACTCTTGTAATTGAAAGGACTTGAAATGAAAATTGGAATCATTGCTGCCATGCCAGAAGAACTCGTATATTTGACTCAGAATTTGGATAAACCTCAAGAAGTCCAAGTCTTAGGAAATACATACTACACAGGCTCTGTTAGCAATACTGAAGTCGTTCTAGTTCAGAGTGGGATTGGAAAGGTCATGTCAGCTATGAGTGTAGCGGTGTTAGCTAACCACTTCCAAGTAGAAGCTATCATCAATACAGGATCTGCAGGTGCTCTTGCTGAAGGGATTGCTGTTGGAGATGTAGTGATTGCGGATAAGTTGGCTTATCATGATGTGGATGTGACTGCTTTTGGCTATGCTTATGGCCAAATGGCTGGTCAACCTCTTTACTTTGAATCCGATAAGAAGTTTATCGCTAGGATTAAAGAAAACTTATCTCAGTTAGAACAGACATGGCACCTAGGCTTGATTGCTACAGGAGATAGTTTTATAGCTGGAGATGATAAGATTGCTAGTATCAAAACACACTTTCCGGATGTTTTAGCAGTTGAAATGGAAGGGGCAGCCATTGCACAAGCGGCTCAGGCTCTTGGCCTACCTTTCCTAGTCATTCGTGCCATGAGTGACAATGCCAATCACGAAGCCTCTATCTCTTTTGATGAGTTTATTATCGAAGCTGGACGTCGTTCTGCCCAAGTCTTACTAGCCTTTTTAAAGGCTTTAGATTAAGCGGAAATTTGACAGTTTATCTAGCTTATGATAAGATTTAAATAAAGAAAAGCTAGAAAACGTTTCAGAGGATATTATGAGTATTGAAATGACCGTCAGTGAGATTGCAGAGGTCTTAGGATTATCTCGTCAAGCAATCAACAATCGTGTCAAAGAACTTCCAGAAGAGGACACGAAAAAAAATGACAAAGGTGTAACTGTAGTTACTCGAAGTGGCTTGATCAAGCTAGAAGAAATCTACAAAAAAACGATTTTTGAAGATGAACCAGTCAGTGATGATGTCAAACAACGTGAACTGATGGAAATCTTGGTCGATGAGAAAAATGCTGAAATTCTTCGCTTGTACGAGCAGCTCAAGGCAAAAGATCGCCAGTTATCAGAAAAAGATGAACAGATGCGTATCAAAGACCGCCAGATTGCTGAAAAGGACAAACAGTTGGACCAACAGCAACAGTTAACTCTTCAAGCGATGAAGGATCAAGAAACCTTGAAACTCGAGTTGGACCAAGCAAAAGAAGAAGTCCAAGCAACCAAAAAAGGCTTTTTTGCTCGCCTTTTTGGAGGAAAATAAAGAAGCTGTTTGGGTTACTCATTAACCTAATGGCTTCTTTTATTATTTATAGTTTAGTTTGGGTAGTAATTGAGGTAAATAATGGAAAAATTAAGAGATTATATCTCCTTTGATTTGGAATTCAACCAACACGAGGGGGTTACCCATTTAATTCAAGTATCGGCAGTCCGTTTTCAAGATGGACAAGAATGTGCTGCTTTTGATTCTTATGTTTATACTACAGCCCCTTTGAAGAGTTTTATCAATGGTTTGACTGGGATCACAGCTGAAACCTTGAAAGATGCGCCAAAAGTAGAACAAGTTTTAAAGGACTTTCAAGCATTTGTTGGCGACTTACCTATTGTTGGTTACAATGCAGCTAAGAGTGATTTGCCTATTCTTTTGGAGCATGGTATTGATTATCGTGACCAGTATAAGGTTGATCTATATGAGGAGGCTTTTGAACGCCGTAGTTCTGACCTACACGGCATAGCCAATCTTAAATTACAAACTGTAGCGAATTTTTTAGGCTTTCACGGGAAGTCTCATAACAGTTTAGAAGACGCCCGCATGACGGCGCGTGTTTACGAAACCTTTCTGGAATCGGATGAAGGAAAGCTATTAATAGAAGACCAGAGTAGTTTTTCTATGAACAATCCTTTCGGTGGCTTAGATTTATCCCAATTTTTAGACTAGGAGTGCTTATGAAACCTGAAAAACCTAAGAAGCTAGGTTTTAGGAAGATATACTATAACCTAGATAAGATTTTATTTCTATTTTTCTTGATATTTATGATGGTTGAGTTTGTCTGGCTACCATTAAATTCATGGATTGCTGGCATCCTTCTGAGACAAACAGGTTACTTGTTTATCTCCTACAATAACTTTTGGGCGATTATACAAGGCTCGCCTTTTATCAGTTTAGCCTTTCTCATCTTAATTGCAATCAATCTCCTGGTTGCCTATTTCCAGATTTGTCTTTTGTTTATCGGTGCTCGCCACCTTCTCTATCATGAAAAGAGAACTTTAATTGAGTACAGTAGAAAAGTATTTCACCAGAGCTTTCTATTTGTTAAGCGATTGAGCTTTTGTAAGATGGCCTTTGTCTTTTTTTACATTGCTTTGCTTTTCCCGTTCATCCGTAAGATTTTAAAAATCTACTACCTCAACAAGATTATTATCCCTGATTTTATTGTGAATTATTGGGAAGGTAAGCATTGGCTGGTAGGTCTGATGATCATAGCATCCGCTTGGATCTTTCTCTACATCTCTGTCCGATTTATGTTTGCCCTTCCTAAGATTCTCTTTGAAAGAAAGACGGTAAGAGAAAGTGTGAAATATAGTCTCCAAAAGACAAAGAAAAATGTCCTTTTCTTCTCTTGGCATCTCTTACTCATTATCATAAAAACGTATCTCTTCTTCTTTGGTTTGTTAATTCCCTTGCTTTTTGCGCAAGCAGTGATGGATAATCTAACTCAAAAAGAGTCTTTGATTCTCGGTGTGATTAATTTTGTCTTGATTAAAAATTTCCATTACATGACCCTAACTTATTTCCTAGTGAAGTTTGTTTCCTTCCTTACAGGAGAAGAGCTAGAGATTATGCCAAGGCGAAAGAAAGATCATCTGATGAGATGGGGTGTCATGGGGTGTGCAAGCATCATTTTTGCCATAGAAGGCTACGTTTATCTGGAATCTCCGGATACCAATACACCTTTAGTGATTTCGCACAGAGGAGTAAGCAATAAAAACGGTGTTCAAAATACTGTGCAGTCTTTAGAAAAAACAGCTCAACTAAAACCAGATCTCATCGAAATGGATGTGCAGGAAACGAAAGACGGTCAGTTCGTGATGATGCACGATGCCAACCTCAAAAATTTAACTGGTATTAATGCTACACCGCAAGATTTGACTCTGGATGAATTAACAAATACAGATATTTACGAGAATGGTTATCAAACAAAGATTTCAAGCTTTGATGCCTATTTAGAGCGTGCAAATGCTTTAAACCAAAAATTGCTGATTGAGATTAAAACCAGTAAAAAAGATAGTCCGCAAATGATGGACCATTTCCTCGAAAAGTATGGAGCGACTATCAAGAAATATGGGCATCAGATGCAATCACTAGACTATCATGTGATTGATAAAGTGTTGACTTATGATTCTGAAATTCCAGTTTACTTTATTCTTCCCTATAACAGTATCTTCCCAAGAACCAAGGCAACGGGTTACACTATGGAGTACTCGACTTTGGATGAATACTTTGTCAATAAACTCTGGGCAACTGATCAGAGACTCTATGTTTGGACCGTAAATGGTTCGGAGGCATTTGATAAAGCAGTTCGTCTCGGCGCAGATGGCATGATTACTGATGATCTTGAAATGGTCCAGTCACAAGTCACAACGGCTCAAGACGATCCGGAATATACGGAATTACTCTTAAAGAAAGCAATGGAATTCTTTGACTTCTAATAAAAAAAGAGAAACATCTGTTTCTCTTTTTTTGTGGATTAGAAAGGCAATTTTCCAGCGAAAGCTCCTAGTTTCTTCTTAGTCGTTTCATCAATTTGTTCAAGAGCAGCGTTAATTGCTTGCGCAGTCATGTCAGAAAGTGTTTCGAGATCTTCTGGATCTACAACTGCTGGGTTGAAGTCAATGCTGACAACTTTTTTGTCTCCAGTTAGGGTTGCTTGGACAAGGTCCTGAGCTGATTTTCCAACAAATTCCATGGCAGCGAGTTCTGCTTGGCTTTGTTCCATTTGTTTTTGAAGTTTTTGTGCTTGGCGCATCATGTTTTGCATGTTCATCATGGCGGTTTACAGTTTCCTTTTTCTATTATTTTCCTTTTTATTTTATCAATTTTAGGTGCAAAAGTCTATTATTTGTTTAATTCATTAGATATATGAACTTTCATAATGAGTCCCTTAAACAACTTTTAAGAAATTTACTATGCACACCTGGTATTCTTTGCGAAACAAATAAATTTCATTTAAGTTTTCTTTAAGGATTCTATTATATTCTAGAGAACTCTATGTTAACCGAACGTTAAGCAGAAAATATAGAGGATAACCTAATTTTATTTCTTAATTTGTTATAGTCTTTCCAGATTTAGTAACACATTGTTCACTTTTTACCTTTAATGGTGTGTTGATTAGACTAAATGACGCTCTGTCTTTTTTTCATGATGGAGGCAGATTGTGATATAATAGATAGTAATGAGTTTTTTAGAATAAACTAAAGGAGAATATAAATGATCTATGCAGGAATCCTAGCCGGAGGAACTGGCACACGCATGGGAATCAGTAATTTACCAAAACAATTCTTGGAGTTGGGTGATCGACCTATTTTGATCCACACAATTGAAAAATTCGTCTTAGAACCAAGTATTGAAAAAATTGTAGTTGGAGTTCATGGAGACTGGGTGTCACACGCTGAGGACCTAGTTGACAAGTATCTTTCTCTCCACAAGGATCGCATCATCATTACCAAAGGTGGGGCTGATCGCAATACCAGTATCGAGAAGATTATAGAAGCCATTAATGCCTATCGTCCAATCACTCCAGAAGATATCGTGGTTACCCACGACTCTGTTCGTCCTTTTATCACACTTCGCATGATTCAGGACAATATCAAACTTGCTCAAGATCATGATGCGGTTGACACAGTAGTAGAAGCGGTTGATACCATTGTTGAAAGTACAAATGGTCAGTTTATCACGGATATTCCAAATCGTGCTCACCTCTATCAAGGTCAAACACCTCAGACATTCCGTTGCAAGGATTTCATGGATTTGTATGGTTCCCTATCTGATCAAGAAAAGGAAATCCTGACGGATGCATGTAAGATTTTTGTTATCAAAGGAAAAGACGTTGCCCTAGCTAAAGGGGAATATTCAAACCTTAAAATCACAACGGTGACAGACTTGAAAATCGCGAAAAGCATGATTGAGAAAGACTAAGGCTATGATTAATCAAATTTATCAACTGACCAAACCAAAGTTTATCAATGTAAAATATCAAGAAGAGGACATTGATCAGGAGAATCATATCCTGATTCGTCCAAATTATATGGCGGTTTGTCATGCGGATCAACGTTACTATCAAGGGAAACGCGATCCAAAGATATTGGCTAAAAAGCTTCCAATGGCCATGATTCACGAGTCTTGTGGAACTGTTATTTCCGATCCAACTGGGACTTATGAAGTTGGTCAAAAGGTAGTTATGATTCCCAATCAACCGCCTATGCAGAGTGACAAGGAGTTCTACGAGAACTACATGACAGGAACCTACTTCCTATCTAGTGGTTATGATGGCTTTATGAGAGAATTTGTCTCTCTTCCAAAAGATCGTGTTGTGTCTTATAATGACATTGAGGACACAGTTGCAGCCATTACTGAGTTTGTGAGTGTTGGTATGCATGCCATGGATCGTTTCTTGCATCTTGGTCATAGTAAGCGAGAGCGCATTGCTGTTATCGGAGATGGTAGTTTGGCCTTTGTTGTTGCAAATATTATCAATTATACCTTGCCAGAAGCAGAGATTATCGTCTTTGGTCGCCATTGGGAAAAACTAGAGCTCTTCTCTTTTGCAAAAGAGTGCTATATTACTGATAATATCCCAGAGGATTTGACCTTTGATCATGGGTTTGAGTGTTGCGGTGGCGATGGTACAGGCCCAGCTATCAATGACTTGATTCGCTATATTCGTCCACAGGGAACGATTCTCATGATGGGAGTGAGTGAATACAAGGTTAATATCAATACACGAGATGCTTTGGAAAAAGGATTGTTATTAGTAGGCTCATCTCGTTCAGGACGTGTTGATTTTGAGAAGGCCATTCAAATGATGGAAGTTAAAAAGTTTGCGAATCGTCTGAAGAATATCCTTTATGTTGAAGAGCCAGTGAGAGAAATCAAGGACATTCACCGTGTCTTTGCTACAGACCTTAATACTGCTTTCAAAACAGTATTTAAGTGGGAAGTGTAGAAGATGGAGGTTAATTGTGGAGAAACTCATCAAAGAAAAAATTTCTTCTTTACTATCTGATGAAGAGGAAGTACTCAGTGTTGAACAACTGGGAGGCATGACCAATCAGAACTATTTGGTTAAAACAACCAACAAACAGTATATTGTGAAATTTTTTGGTAAAGGGACTGAAAAACTCATCAATCGTCAAAATGAAAAGTATAATCTTGAACTTTTAGAGGATTTAGATTTAGATGTTAAAAATTATCTCTTTGATATTGAGTCAGGGATCAAAGTAAATGAATACATCGAATCAGCAGTAACTCTTGATTCAACATCAATCAAGTCCAAGTTTGAAAAGATTGCACCAATTTTACAAACCATCCATGCTTCAGGGAAAGAATTAAGAGGAGAATTTGCTCCTTTTGAGGAAATCAGCAAATATGAATCCTTGATTGAGGGACCTATCCCTTATGAAAACTATGAAGCTGTAAGAAAAGATGTATTTTCACTAGAAAAGAGATTGGCTGATTTGGGTGTTGATAGAAAGTCCTGTCACATCGATTTGGTACCAGAAAACTTTATCGAGTCACCACAAGGACGTTTGTATTTGATTGACTGGGAATACTCTTCTATGAATGACCCGATGTGGGATTTGGCAGCTCTTTTCTTAGAGTCTGAATTTACAAAGCAAGAGGAAGATGATTTCCTTTCCTACTATGAAAGTGACAAAACGCCTGTATCACGTGAGAAGATTCGTATCTATAAAATCTTGCAAGATACTATCTGGAGTTTGTGGACAGTGTACAAAGAAGCTCAAGGAGCTGATTTTGGAGATTATGGTATCAACCGTTACCAAAGAGCTGTCGAAGGTTTGACTTATTATGGAGGTTAGGATGAAGAATAAAAATGGTGTTTCCTTTGGTCTGCTCTCTGGTATCTTCTGGGGATTAGGTCTAACGATTAGTGCTTATATCTTTTCAATTTTTACAAATCTTTCACCTTTTGTGGTGGCTGCTGCTCATGATTTCTTGAGTATCTTTATCTTGTTAGCTTTTCTTTTGGTAAAAGAAAGAAAAGTTCGTCTTTCGATTTTCTTAAATATTCGAAATGTGAGTGTAATTATCGGAGCTTTACTAGCAGGACCTATTGGTATGCAGGCCAATCTTTATGCGGTTAAATATATTGGTAGTTCTCTAGCTTCATCTGTATCGGCTATTTACCCAGCAGTTTCAGTTTTACTAGCCTTCTTCATTTTGAAACACAAGGTTTCAAAGAATACAGTATTCGGTGTTTTCTTGATTATTGCAGCTATCATTGCTCAAACCTACAAGGTTGAACAAGTAAACTCGTTTTACATTGGGATTCTTTGTGCCCTTATCTGTGCCATTGCCTGGGGGAGTGAAAGTGTTCTCAGCTCCTATGCTATGGAAAGTGATTTAAGTGAAATTGAAGCCTTGTTAATTCGACAAGTAACCTCATTCTTGTCCTATCTTGTGATTGTGCTCTTTTCTCACCATTCATTTGCAGAAGTGGCAGATGGGCAATTATTCGGCCTCTTGATTGTCTTTGCGGCCTTTAATATGATTTCCTACTTAGCTTATTATATCGCCATTAATCGTTTGCAACCTGCGAAAGCAACAGGTTTGAATGTGAGCTATGTAGTCTGGACTGTCTTATTTGCAGTTATTTTCTTGGGTGCACCGCTAGATATGCTGACAATCATCACTTCACTTATTGTTATGGCTGGTGTTTATATTATTATTAAAGAATAAAGGAGATTCGTGTGAAAGCGATTATTTTGGCAGCGGGTTTAGGAACTCGTCTGCGCCCTATGACTGAAAATACCCCAAAAGCTTTGGTTAAGGTTAATCAAAAACCCTTGGTAGAATACCAAATCGAGTTTTTGAAAGAGAGAGGAATTGATGAGATTATCATCGTTGTCGGTTACCTCAAAGAACAATTTGACTACCTAAAAGAAAAATATGGTGTTCGTTTAGTCTTTAACGACAAGTATGCTGATTACAATAACTTTTACTCACTTTATCTAGTAAAAGAAGATTTGGCTAACAGCTACGTCATCGATGCAGATAACTATCTTTTCAAAAATATGTTTCGAAACGATCTTAAACGTTCTACCTATTTTAGCGTTTATCGTGAAGACTGTACGAACGAGTGGTTCTTGGTTTACGGTGATGACTACAAGGTTCAAGACATTATTGTTGACAGCAAGGCTGGTCGCATTCTGAGCGGAGTATCATTCTGGGATGCACCAACTGCTGAGAAGATTGTTGGCTTTATTGACAAAGCTTACGAAAGTGGTGAATTTGTTGATCTCTACTGGGACAACATGGTTAAGGATAATATCAAAGAATTGGATGTCTATGTCGAAGAATTAGAAGGAAATAGCATCTATGAAATTGATAGTGTAAAAGATTACCATAAGTTAGAAGAGATTTTATCTACTATTAAGTAAGGAAAGAGAAGAAGGCTTGGGCCTTCTTTTTTTGTGTATTTTATAACAAGAATGTTTGATATTGATTGTATTCTTTAAATGAAACAAAAATTACAAAAAAATGAACAAAATAAAACAAAAATTATTGACAACGATTTCATATAGTGTTATACTTATAACATAAAAGATAATTGAAAGAAGGGAAAATGTTATGGGATTAGATCATTTCTTTGACAAAAACCTGGTGTTTTGCTTAGAAGCGGATAATCAAGAACAACTCTTTGATCAGGTAGCAAGCTTGTTGGAAGAACGAGAAATTGTAACTCCAACTTATCGTGAAGCCTTGATCACGCGTGAAAAGTCATTTCCAACTGGCTTAGATATGGAATTTCTAGGTAAGGACTTGCCAAATGTAGCGATTCCTCATACAGATATTGTTCATAATCTAGCTGAGAAAGTAGTGGTTGTTCGATTAGAAAAACCAGTAACTTTTCACAATATGATTGCTCCTGATAAGGAAGTAGAAGTATCCCTACTCTTCTTTATCATTAACAACTCAAGTTCAAGTCAAACAAATATTCTGGCTCAGTTGATGGACTTTTTCACAGGAAATGGACATCTGGAAGATTTATCAAAAATTTCCGAACCAGAAAAACTTTATGCTTACATTGCTGAAGCAACCGCTTAATCTTGTCTATTAAAAAATAAAATCGGAGGAAATCCAAATGATTAAAATTCTT
Organism: Streptococcus oralis; assembly: GCA_963527085.1. Lineage (GTDB taxonomy): Bacteria > Bacillota > Bacilli > Lactobacillales > Streptococcaceae > Streptococcus > Streptococcus oralis_CV. The sequence continues at coordinate 31,778 of CAURRB010000005.1, read as the reverse complement.
GCTGCCTGCGGTGCAGGTGTTAACTCAAGTCACCAAATTAAAAGTGCTCTAGAAGAAGAACTTTCAAACCGTGGTTATGATGTTCACTGTGATGCAGTCATGGTGAAAGATGTAAACGAAGACCTTATCAAGGGCTACGATATCTTTACACCAATCGCTGCAACTGACCTTGGTTTTGAACCTGGTATTCCAGTAATTGAAGCTGGACCAATCTTGTTCCGTATTCCAGCGATGAGCGCTCCAGTATTTGACAATATTGAAGCAGCTATCAAAGAACACGGACTAAGCTAATTTATTCTTTATCTTGTTAACATTCATATAACTAAAAAAACGGGAGGAACTATTATGGATGTCATTATCGAACTAGCCAATAAGCTGTTCAAACCTATCTTGGATATGGGTGGACCAATTATCATGCTGATCATTTTGACAGTATTGGCTCTACTTTTTGGAGTGAAATTCTCCAAAGCGCTTGAAGGTGGTATTAAACTTGCCATCGCTCTTACTGGTATCGGTGCTATCATCGGTATGCTCAATGGAGCTTTCTCAGAATCACTTAAAAAATTCGTTGAAAACACTGGTATCCATTTGAACATCACTGACGTTGGTTGGGCACCACTTGCTACCATCACTTGGGGCTCTGCTTGGACACTTTACTTCTTGCTAGTAATGTTGATTGTCAACGTTGTGATGCTTGCAATGAAGAAAACGGATACACTTGACGTCGATATCTTCGATATCTGGCACTTGTCAATAACTGGTCTTTTGATTAAATGGTACGCAGATAACAATGGAGTTAGCCAAGGAGTTTCACTCTTCATCGCAACTGCAGCAGTTGTCCTTGTAGGTATTTTGAAGATCATCAACTCTGACCTGATGAAACCAACATTCGACGATCTTCTTAATGCACCAAGTTCATCACCAATGACTTCAACACACATGAACTACATGATGAACCCAGTTATCATGGTTTTGGATAAGATTTTTGAAAAATTCTTCCCAGGTCTTGATAAATATGACTTTGATGCTGCTAAATTGAACAAAAAAATCGGTTTCTGGGGATCTAAATTCTTTATCGGTTTCATCCTTGGTATTGTTATTGGTTTTATGGGGACTCCACAACCTGTTGAAGGACTTAAAGATGCTGCAAACTGGCAAGAAGTTATTAAAGGTTGGTTGTCTCTTGGTTTAACAGCCGGTGTAGCTTTGGAACTCTTCTCACTTATCGGATCTTGGTTCATCGCAGCCGTAGAACCACTTTCACAAGGTATTACAAACGTTGCTACTAAACGTCTTCAAGGACGTAAATTCAACATCGGTCTTGACTGGCCTTTCATCGCTGGTCGTGCTGAAATCTGGGCTTGTGCTAACGTACTTGCTCCAATCATGCTAGTAGAAGCTGTTCTTCTTTCAAACGTCGGTAATGGTATCTTGCCTCTTGCAGGTATCATCGCTATGGGTGTGACCCCAGCTCTCTTGGTTGTTACACGTGGTAAATTGCTCCGTATGATTATCTTCGGAACACTCTTGTTGCCTCTCTTCCTTCTTTCTGGTACTCTTATCGCACCATTTGCAACAGAACTTGCTAAAGGTGTAGGTGCCTTTCCTAAAGGTGTAGATAGTGCTCAATTGATTACTCACTCAACTCTTGAAGGACCAATTGAAAAACTATTTGGTTGGGCAATCGGTAATGCTACAACAGGTGATATCAAAGCAATCCTTGGTGCAGCAGTCTTCCTTGTATTCTATGTAGGTATCTTTGCTTGGTATAGAAAACAAATGATCAAACGTAACGAAGAATACGCAGCAAATGCTAAATAATTCGCTCCTATAAAATGTAAATTGTGAAAACTAGGTTGTTAATTTCCTACATTGGGAGTGACAACCTAGTTTTTCGTATAAAAATCTAAAAATAGTTGGAGAATATTATGGTAATTGAAATCAAATCAGATCAGTTAACGGTTCAGTTTAAAACCTTAGGTGGCGCCTTGTCGTCAATCAAGGACCGAGAAGGCATTGAGTATTTGTGGCAAGGTGATGCCACTTACTGGAGTGGACAAGCCCCAGTACTTTTTCCAATCTGCGGCTCTTTAAGAGAAGATACAGCCTTCTACAGTCATGAAGATGGAACGGAGACGAAAGGAAACATTCCTCGTCACGGTTTGGTCCGTAAAAAAGAATTTGAATTAGTTGATCAAACAGAAAACAGCGTAACCTTTTCTATTGAAGATGATGAGAATACTTATCAGAACTATCCTTATCATTTCCGTCTTGAAATCACTTATCTAGTGACCGGCAAGACTGTTCGTACTCAATACAAAGTCTTCAATAAAGAAACTAGCAAGGTCATGCCTTACTTTATTGGTGGTCATCCAGGATTTAACTGTCCTCTACAGGATGATGAAGTCTATGAAGATTACTATTTAGAGTTTGAGAAAGAAGAGACTTGCTCTGTTCCACGTCCTTTCCCAGAAACTGGAATGTTAGACTTCCAAGATAGAAGTCCATGGTTGGATGGGCAAAAAGAATTAGACCTTAGCTATGATTTGTTTAGCACAGATGCAGTGACTTTGGATGAGTTACAATCCAGAACAATTGCCCTTCGTTCTCGTAAGCATGAGAAGGGATTAAAAGTACACTTCCAGGAGTTCTCAAATCTCATCATTTGGTCAACCTTGAATAAGGGACCTTTCATTGCCTTTGAACCTTGGTCTGGCTTGTCAACATCTCTTGAAGAAGGAGATCATCTAGAAGATAAGAAGAATGTTCGTCTCCTAGAACCTGGTCAAGTAGATCAGATTGGCTTTGATATTGAAATATTTTAGATAAAAAACCACAAAAACAAACATTTACTGTTGACTTTTTCTATAAATAGGAGTATATTATGTTTGTAAGCAACAAATGATGTTTGTAACAAACAAATAATCACTTGTTATATTCTCTTTTGAGGAGAAAGTTTGTTTCCAGGAACTTGATTTCCTGGACTTGGATAAGGTGATATTCATCTCATTCAATCAAATTTGTCACTAAACTGCTAGAAAGTCTTTTGTAGGTAAACTGCTAACTATAAAAGTCTTTACTAGCCTAGAAAAATAAAAAGGAGTATACAATATGTCTATTGTTATCGGTGCAGATGCTGCAGGTTTGAGATTGAAAGAAGTTGTGAAAGACTTCTTGGAAAAAGAAAACTTCCACGTTGTGGATGTTACAGCTGAAGGTCAAGATTTTGTTGATGTGACTCTTGCTGTTGCTGCAGAAGTAAACAAAGAAGAACAAAATCTTGGTATCGTGATTGATGCTTATGGTGCTGGTCCATTTATGGTCGCAACAAAAATCAAAGGAATGGTTGCCGCAGAAGTATCTGACGAACGTTCAGCTTATATGACTCGTGGACACAACAACTCACGTATGATCACTATGGGTGCACAACTTGTTGGTGATGAATTGGCTAAAAACATTGCTAAAGGTTTTGTTAACGGTAAATACGACGGTGGTCGTCACCAAATTCGTGTTGATATGTTGAACAAAATGTGCTAATTAGATTACAGTAAGAAAGGTAAGTTAAAAATGAGAATTGCAATTGGATGTGACCACATCGTAACAGATGAAAAAATGGCGGTTTCAGAATTTTTGAAATCAAAAGGATATGAAGTCATCGACTTTGGTACATATGACCATACACGTACTCACTACCCAATCTTTGGTAAAAAAGTTGGGGAAGCTGTAACTAGCGGTCAAGCTGATCTTGGGGTATGTATCTGTGGTACTGGTGTTGGTATCAACAACGCTGTAAATAAAGTTCCAGGAGTTCGTTCTGCCTTGGTTCGTGATATGACAACAGCTCTTTATGCAAAAGAACAATTGAACGCCAATGTTATTGGTTTTGGTGGTAAAATCACTGGTGAATTGCTCATGTGCGACATCATTGAAGCTTTCATCAATGCTGAATACAAACCATCAGAAGAAAACAAAAAATTGATTGCGAAAATTGAGCACGTTGAAACTCACAATGCTCATCAAGCAGATGCAAACTTCTTTACAGAATTCCTTGAAAAATGGGATCGTGGTGAATACCACGACTAAGAGGTGACGCATGATTTTAACAGTCACAATGAATCCATCCATCGATATTTCTTATCCTTTGGATGAGTTAAAGATTGATACTGTCAATCGTGTGGTGGATGTAACCAAAACGGCTGGTGGTAAGGGACTCAATGTTACCCGAGTACTTTCAGAATTTGGAGATTCTGTTGTTGCTACTGGTTTAGTGGGTGGTAAACTTGGTGAGTTTTTGGTTGAAAATATCGATGATCAAGTTAAGAAAGATTTCTTCTCAATTCAGGGAGAAACTCGTAACTGTATCGCTATTCTTCACGGAGATAACCAAACGGAAGTTCTTGAAAAAGGTCCTGTAGTATTGGAACAGGAAGGTCAAGATTTCTTGGCTCATTTCGAAAATCTTCTTGACGCTGTGGAAGTAGTTGCTATCTCTGGTAGTCTTCCAGCTGGCCTTCCAGTTGACTATTATGCAAGCTTAGTAGAACTTGCTAATCGCGCAGGAAAACCAGTTGTTCTGGATTGCTCAGGTGCTGCCCTTCAGGCGGTTCTTGAATCACCACATAAACCAACAGTAATCAAACCAAATAACGAAGAATTGTCTCAGCTTCTTGGGAAAGAAGTTTCTGAGGATTTGGATGAGTTAAAAGAAGTTCTTCAAGAGCCTCTATTTGCAGGGATTGAGTGGATAATTGTTTCACTTGGTGCAAATGGTGCTTTTGCAAAACATGGGGACACTTTCTACAAGGTAGATATTCCAAGAATTCAGGTAGTGAACCCTGTTGGATCTGGAGATTCTACTGTGGCAGGGATTTCCTCAGGACTTCTTCATAAGGAATCTGATCAACAACTCCTCATCAAGGCAAATGTCCTTGGTATGCTCAATGCTCAAGAAAAGATGACAGGTCATGTCAATATGGCTAACTATCAAGCTCTATATGATCAATTAATAGTAAAAGAGGTATAAAATGGCTTTAACAGAACAAAAACGTGCACGCTTAGAAAAACTTTCAGATGAAAATGGCATTATCTCAGCTCTTGCCTTTGACCAACGTGGTGCTTTGAAACGCCTCATGGCTCAATACCAAACAGAAGAGCCAACAGTCGCTCAAATGGAAGAACTCAAAGTCTTGGTAGCAGATGAATTGACAAAATACGCATCCTCTATGCTTCTTGACCCAGAGTATGGACTTCCAGCTACAAAAGCGCTTGATGCCAACGCCGGCCTTCTCCTTGCTTATGAGAAAACAGGTTATGACACAACAAGCACTAAACGCTTGCCTGACTGCTTGGATGTTTGGTCTGCCAAACGCATCAAGGAACAAGGTGCAGATGCTGTCAAGTTCTTGCTTTACTACGATGTAGACAGCTCTGACGAACTCAACCAAGAAAAACAAGCCTACATCGAACGCATCGGTTCAGAGTGTGTGGCAGAAGACATTCCATTCTTCCTTGAAATCTTGGCTTACGATGAAAAAATCGCTGACGCAGGTTCTGCAGAATACGCAAAAGTAAAACCACACAAGGTTATCGGTGCTATGAAAGTCTTCTCAGACCCACGCTTTAACATCGACGTTTTGAAAGTGGAAGTTCCAGTCAACGTCAAATACGTTGAAGGCTTTGGCGATGGTGAAATCGTGCATACTCGTGAAGAAGCGGCAGCTTTCTTCAAAGCGCAAGACGAAGCAACAAATCTTCCTTACATCTACTTAAGTGCAGGTGTATCAGCTAAACTCTTCCAAGAAACCCTTGTCTTTGCTCACGAATCAGGCGCAAACTTCAACGGTGTTCTTTGCGGCCGTGCAACTTGGGCTGGATCAGTTGAAGCCTACATCAAAGACGGTGAAGCAGCAGCTCGTGAATGGCTACGCACAACTGGATTTGAGAACATTGACGAACTCAACAAAGTTCTCCAAACAACAGCAACTTCATGGAAAGAACGTGTATAAGTTTCCCCCCTAATCTTAGGAACATTGATCTAAAAAAAATTTAAAAATAGTTGAATGTAAAGGTTTACAAAAAAACTTACTTATGCTATACTTAAATCACAAGTTAATACAAGGTGAGTGTTACTAAGTAATATTAGGCATGATCACAGGTGGATTAGAAATCAAAGGATTTTCTAGTTCATTTGTGGTCATTTTTTATACTCATATACCTTTAAGAGATAAAAGGAGGTTGCCATGTATCGAATTCTAAACCCAATGAATCACAACGTCTCGCTTGTCAGAAATGACAAAGGAGAAGAAGTGATTGTGATTGGTAAGGGGATTGCATTTGGGAAAAAGAAGGGGGATTTAATTTCTGAAGATCAAGTTGAGAAAATCTTTCGGATGAAGACAGAAGAGTCTAGGGAAAACTTTATGGCTCTGCTAAAAGATGTTCCGCTGGATTTTATCACAGTGACTTATGAAATCATTGATAAGCTATCAAAGAAATATCATTATCCGATTCAAGAGTATCTCTACGTAACCTTGACAGATCATATTTACTGTTCTTACCAAGCTCTAGCACAAGGAAGGTACAAGGATAGTAATCTGCCAGATATTTCCACTAAGTATCCTGTCGCTTTTCAAATCGCAAAGGAAGCTTTTGAAATCTATCGTCAGAAGTTGACAGATCATTTCCCTGAGGATGAAATTATTCGGATCGCTTATCATTTCATCAATGCCGAAGGGGAGAATGAAGTTCAAGTGGTTGAGTCGATTGATAAGAGGAAAGAAATTCTCAGGAATGTTGAAGAAGTGCTAAAGGGTTATGCAATTCAACGAACCAAAGAGAATAATCATTTCTATGATCGTTTTATGATTCATTTGAATTATTTCTTGGATTATTTAGACAGATCTAGAGATGATAACCAATCACTTCTGGATATGGAAGATCATATTAAACAATCCTATCCAAAAGCGTTCGAGATTGGTTCCAAGATCTATGATGTGATTACGCAACATACGGGTCTTGATTTGTATAAAAGTGAACGAGTTTATCTAGTTCTACATATCCAACGTTTATTGTCATAAAAATTTAATTAAAAATACATAAGGAGAATTCTATCATGAATAGAGAAGAAGTAACATTGTTAGGTTTTGAAATTGTAGCCTATGCTGGCGATGCTCGTTCAAAACTATTGGAAGCTTTAAAGGCTGCTGAAGCTGGCGATTTTGCGAAAGCAGATAGCTTAGTTGAGGAAGCTGGTTCTTGCATTGCAGAGGCTCACCACGCGCAAACAAGTCTATTGACTAAGGAAGCTTCAGGTGAGGACTTAGCTTATAGTGTAACCATGATGCATGGCCAGGACCACTTGATGACAACTATCTTGTTAAAAGATTTGATGCACCATTTAATCGAACTCTATAAGAGAGGAGTTAAGTAATGAATAAACTAATTGCATTTATTGAGAAAGGAAAACCTTTCTTTGAGAAATTATCTCGTAATATCTATCTTCGTGCTATTCGTGATGGTTTCATTGCAGGTATGCCTGTTATTCTCTTCTCAAGTATCTTTATCTTGATTGCCTTTGTTCCAAACTCATGGGGCTTTAAATGGTCTGATGAAGTTGTAGCCTTTCTGATGAAACCTTATAGCTATTCAATGGGTATTCTGGCTCTCTTGGTAGCTGGTACAACAGCTAAGTCATTGACCGACTCAGTAAACCGTAGCATGGAGAAAACCAATCAAATCAACTATATGTCAACATTGTTGGCAGCAATTGTTGGTTTGTTGATGTTGGCAGCTGATCCTATCGAAAATGGCCTAGCTACTGGATTCTTGGGGACAAAAGGTTTGCTTTCAGCCTTCCTTGCTGCCTTTGTTACTGTAGCCATCTATAAGGTTTGTGTTAAGAACAACGTCACTATTCGTATGCCTGACGAAGTTCCACCAAATATCTCACAAGTCTTTAAAGATGTGATTCCATTCACTCTATCAGTGGTTTCTCTTTATGCTCTTGATTTACTAGCTCGTCATTTTGTTGGAGCCAGCGTTGCAGAATCAATTGGAAAATTCTTTGCACCATTATTCTCTGCAGCTGATGGCTATCTAGGTATTACCATTATCTTTGGTGCTTTTGCCTTCTTCTGGTTTGTTGGTATCCACGGTCCTTCCATCGTCGAGCCTGCAATCGCAGCGATTACCTATGCAAATGCTGAAGTCAACTTGAACCTTCTCCAACAAGGGATGCATGCAGACAAGATCCTTACTTCAGGTACACAAATGTTTATCGTTACCATGGGTGGTACTGGTGCGACACTGGTTGTTCCATTTATGTTCATGTGGTTAACAAAATCAAAACGTAACCGTGCAATCGGACGTGCTTCAGTAGTTCCAACTTTCTTTGGTGTAAATGAACCAATCTTGTTTGGTGCACCGCTTGTATTGAATCCGATTTTCTTTATTCCATTTATCTTTGCGCCAATTGCCAACGTATGGATCTTTAAATTCTTTATTGAGACGCTTGGCATGAACTCATTTACAGCTAACCTTCCTTGGACAACACCAGGTCCGCTCGGTATTGTTCTCGGTACAAACTTCCAATTCTTGTCATTTGTACTTGCTGCTTTGTTAATCCTTGTTGACGTAGCCATCTACTATCCATTCCTCAAGGTTTATGATGAACAAATTCTTGAAGAAGAGCGTTCTGGTAAAGTTAATGATGAATTAAAAGAAAAAGTAGCTGCAAACTTCAATACTGCCAAAGCAGATGCTATTCTTGAAAAAGCTGGTGTAGAAGCAGCGCAAAACACAATCACAGAAGAAACAAATGTTCTCGTTCTCTGTGCAGGAGGAGGAACAAGTGGTCTCCTTGCAAATGCTCTAAACAAAGCAGCTGCGGAGTACAAGGTTCCTGTTAAAGCAGCAGCTGGTGGCTATGGTGCTCACCGTGAAATGTTGCCTGAGTTTGATCTGGTTATCCTTGCTCCTCAAGTTGCTTCTAACTTTGAAGACATGAAGGCCGAAACCGACAAACTTGGTATCAAACTTGCCAAGACAGAAGGTGGTCAATACATTAAACTGACTCGCGATGGAAAAGGCGCTCTTGCCTTTGTTCAAGCGCAGTTCGAAGAATAAAAGGTAAAGAGCAAAGAAGTGAGATGGAAGAATTCCTCCCAACTATACCCCCATCTCATTTCTATTTCTTGAAAGGTGAATCAAATGACAAAAACACTTCCAAAAGACTTTATTTTTGGTGGGGCAACAGCTGCCTATCAAGCAGAAGGTGCTACACATACTGATGGTAAAGGACCAGTAGCGTGGGATAAATATCTTGAAGATAACTACTGGTACACTGCTGAACCAGCCAGTGATTTCTACCACAAATACCCAGTTGACCTCAAACTAGCAGAAGAGTATGGTGTCAATGGTATCCGTATTTCAATCGCTTGGTCACGTATCTTTCCAACTGGTTACGGGAAAGTCAATGCCAAGGGAGTTGAGTTCTATCATAATCTATTTGCAGAGTGCCACAAACGGCATGTTGAGCCCTTTGTAACTCTTCATCACTTTGATACGCCAGAAGCTCTACATTCAAATGGAGACTTCTTAAACCGTGAAAACATTGAACACTTTGTAGACTACGCGGCTTTCTGTTTTGAAGAATTCCCAGAAGTAAACTATTGGACAACCTTTAATGAAATTGGGCCGATTGGTGATGGTCAATACTTGGTTGGGAAATTCCCTCCAGGTATTCAGTACGACCTTGCCAAAGTTTTCCAATCGCACCACAATATGATGGTTTCACATGCGCGTGCAGTCAAGCTATATAAAGATAAAGGCTATAAAGGGGAAATTGGTGTGGTTCACGCCCTGCCTACTAAATATCCTCTAGATCCTGAAAATCAAGCAGATGTTCGTGCAGCCGAGTTAGAAGATATTATCCATAACAAGTTTATCCTAGACGCTACTTATCTAGGACGATATTCCGAAGAAACCATGGAAGGCGTCAACCATATTTTATCCGTCAATGGTGGAAGCTTAGATCTGCGTGAAGAAGACTTCGATGCATTAGAAGCTGCAAAAGACTTGAACGACTTCCTTGGAATTAACTACTACATGAGTGATTGGATGCAAGCCTTTGATGGAGAAACGGAAATCATCCACAATGGAAAAGGTGAAAAAGGAAGTTCTAAATATCAGATTAAGGGAGTTGGACGGCGAGTGGCGCCTGACTATGTCCCACGTACGGACTGGGACTGGATTATCTATCCTCAAGGTTTGTATGATCAAATCATGCGCGTGAAGAAAGATTACCCAAATTACAAGAAAATCTACATCACAGAGAATGGTCTCGGATACAAAGATGAGTTTGTGGATGGGACAGTCTACGATGATGGACGGATTGATTATGTGAAGAAACATATGGAAGTGATTGCAGATGCAATCTCTGATGGAGCCAATGTCAAAGGCTACTTTATCTGGTCTCTGATGGATGTCTTTTCTTGGTCAAATGGCTATGAAAAGCGTTACGGCCTCTTCTATGTTGATTTTGAGACCCAGGAGCGCTATCCAAAAAAATCGGCTCACTGGTACAAGAAACTAGCTGAGACACAGCTTATCGATTAAACTTTAATATAAAAATTCCCCACCAAAAGGCAGGGGAATTTTTATGGTTTTGATAAAAGAATGGTTGTTTGTTTCGACAGATCTTCAAATGTCTCCTGACTTAGTTTGGCATCTGAAACGATAGTATCAATCTCTGAGATATTGTAGAAGGTGTAAAAATCAAACTTATTAAACTTACTGTGGTCTGCCAGTAAGTATTTTTTATTGGCATTATTCAGGGCGATTCGTTGTACCTCGCCCTCTTCTTCACTGAAAGTAGCAATTGCCTTATCCTTAATACCATTACAGCTTACAAAAGCTTTAGAAAACTGAAGATTGGTCAAATCCTGCAAGGTAAGTGTCCCTACAAAAGCACCAGTGATAGAGCGATAATTTCCGCCAATCAAGATCAAATCTGTTAATTTTCGTTCGTTTAGGATGAGAAAAACTGGAAGACTGTTTGTTACAACACGAATATTATCGATAGGAAGCTCACGAGCAAAACATTCTAAGGTTGTTCCTGGTCCGATAAAAATGGTTTCACCTTCGTCAATCAAATGACCTGCAAAACGGCTAATTTCTTGTTTTTCAGCAATCTGTAAGCCTTGTTTTTCGACGTTTGAGCGTTCGTTGTTTAAGAGAGAACCTGTACGAAGTTTTTCAGCGCCACCATGCACACGGACCAGTAAATCTTTATCTGCCAATTCTTGTAAGTAGCGACGAGCTGTCATATCTGATACATCCAGACGCGTCATGATTTCTTTTACAGTAATAGTTCCCTTTGTATTTACCGTTTCTAGAATATTATCTAGTTTCTCTTGCTTTAGCATCCTTATCACCTCGATTTCTACTATTATTATCTTACCATAAAACGCTCAATCAATCAAATAGAAAAAAACAAAATAAAACAAAAACAAAAATACCATGGTTGTTTTAAACAAACCATGATATTTTGAATGATTGATCAAATTAGTTCAAACCGTAGTTGTAATCCTCGTCTTGCATGGCTTCAACTTCACCAAGGAGGTAACCATTTCCGACTTGAGAGAAGAAGTCGTGGTTAGAAGTTCCTGTTGAAATACCGTTCATGACGATAGGATTGACATCATCAGCTGAATCTGGGAAGAGTGGATCTTGTCCTAGGTTCATAAGGGCCTTATTGGCATTGTAACGAAGGAAGGTTTTAACTTCCTCAGTCCAGCCAACACCGTCATAGAGGCTTTCTGTATAGCCCTCTTCGTTTTCGTAGAGGGTATAGAGCAGGTCGTACATCCATTCTTTGAGCTTTTCTTGCTCTTCTTCAGGTAATTCATTGAAACCAAGTTGGAATTTGTAACCAATGTAAGTTCCGTGAACAGACTCATCACGGATGATCAGTTTGATGATTTCCGCAACGTTGGCCAGTTTGTTGTTACCGAGATAGTAGAGGGGTGTGAAGAAACCAGAGTAGAAGAGGAAGGTTTCAAGGAAGACACTGGCAACTTTCTTTTCAAGTGGACTACCATTGAGGTAGATTTCATTGATAATTTCAGCTTTTCTTTGAAGGTAGGGGTTAGTGTTGGTCCATTCAAAGATTTCTTCAATTTCAGCCTTGGTATTCAAGGTTGAAAAGATAGAAGAGTAAGATTTTGCGTGGACAGATTCCATAAATTGGATGTTGTTAAAAACAGCTTCCTCATGCGGTGTTCGGATGTCTGAGCGAAGCGCCTGAACACCTGTTTCAGATTGCATGGTATCAAGAAGCGTCAAACCACCAAAGACTTTTCCTACTAGGTCTTTTTCCTTGTTTGATAGTTTTCTCCAGTCGTCTAGGTCATTTGACAAGGGGATACGCGTATCGAGCCAGAATTGCTCCGTCAGCTTTTCCCAAGTTGATTTGTCGATGACATCTTCGATGGCATTCCAGTTAATGGCTTTGTAGTAAGTTTCCATTTGAAATCTCTTTCTGTATGTAATAGTGCGATTGTCGAATCATCTCTATTTTATCATAGTCTGAGAAGAGTATCGCACAAAAAGTCGGAAGCCCGACTTTTTAGTTTTTCATAGTATTTAAGATACTTATCAAGTTTTTTCTGGTAGGTATCTTAATCAGTAGTCTGAGAAAATGTGGTTGCCTCAGATAAAAATTAAATCACACAACTTTCACATTGGTTAGCACCAACTTCCCCACCGTCGTCTGTAAAGGTACGGACGTAGTAGATAGACTTGATACCCTTGTTAAAGGCATAGTTACGAAGGATAGACAAGTCACGTGTCGTTTGCTTGTTCTCTTTCTTCCATTCGTAAAGACCTTTTGGAATGTCGCTACGCATGAAGAGAGTGAGTGAAAGTCCTTGATCCACGTGTTCAGTTGCGGCAGCGTAAACATCAATCACCTTACGCATATCCATGTCATAAGCAGAAGTGTAGTAAGGAATGGTATCTGTAGACAATCCTGCGGCAGGGTAGTAAATCTTACCTATTTTCTTTTCCTGACGTTCTTCGATACGTTGTGTAATTGGGTGGATAGAAGCAGAAACGTCGTTGATGTAGCTGATAGAACCATTTGGTGCAACAGCTAGACGGTTTTGATGATAAAGACCATCTTCTTGAACCTTTTCGCGAAGTTCAGCCCAATCAGCAGCACTTGGGATAAAGACATCTTTGAAGAGTTCTTTAACACGGTCTGATTTTGGAACAAATTCGCCTGTCACATACTTGTCGAAGTAGCTTCCGTTAGCATAGTCTGATTTTTCAAAGTTGTGGAAGGTGATACCACGTTCGCGCGCGATATTGTTTGACTCAACCAAGGTCCAGTAGTTCATAAGCATAAAGTAGATGCTAGTGAATTCAACAGACTCAGCTGATCCATATTCGATCAGTTGTTGCGCTAGATAGCTATGAAGTCCCATGGCACCAAGACCAAAGGTGTGAGCCAAGCTATTTCCGTGGTCGATAGTAGGAACAGCTACGATGTGTGAACTATCTGTAACGAAAGTAAGGGCACGAACCATCGCACGGATAGAACGACCAAAGTCAGGTGAAGTCATCATGTTGACCACGTTGGTTGAACCAAGGTTACATGAAACGTCCGTTCCCATTTGAAGGAATTCTTGAGCATCGTTGATCAAGCTTGGTTCTTGAACTTGAAGAATCTCAGAACACAAGTTACTCATGATAATCTTTCCATCAACAGGATTTGCACGGTTAGCCGTATCAATGTTGACGACATAAGGGTAACCAGATTCTTGTTGCAATTTAGAGATTTCCGTTTCCAAATCACGCGCCTTGATTTTTGTCTTGCGGATGTTTGGATTTGTGACCAATTCATCGTATTTTTCTGTGATGTCGATGTAGTTGAACGGAACACCATATTCAAGCTCTACAGAGTATGGGCTGAAGAGGTACATTTCTTCATTTTTACGAGCTAATTCGTAGAATTTATCGGGCACCACAACACCGAGTGAAAGGGTCTTTACACGTACTTTTTCATCAGCATTTTCTTTCTTAGTGGAAAGGAAGGCGATGATATCTGGGTGAAAGACGTTGAGGTAGACAACCCCAGCACCTTGACGTTGCCCCAATTGGTTAGAGTAAGAGAAGCTGTCTTCGAAGAGTTTCATAACTGGTACGACACCAGATGCTGCTCCTTCATAGCCTTTGATAGGAGCTCCAGCTTCACGAAGGTTGCTGAGGGAAATTCCCACACCACCACCGATACGTGAAAGTTGAAGAGCAGAGTTGATAGAACGTCCGATAGAGTTCATATCATCAGTTACTTGAATCAAGAAACAAGATACCAACTCCCCACGACGAGCACGGCCAGCATTCAAGAAGGAAGGGGTAGCAGGTTGGTAGCGTTGGTGGATGATTTCATTGGCAATATCAGTCGCAATCGCTTCATCCCCGTCAGCAAAGTAAAGTGCATTAAAGAAGACACGGTCTTCCATACTTTCAAGGTAATATTCACCGTCATTAGTCTTCAAGGCATATTGATTATAAAATTTATAGGCAGCCATGAATGATTTGAATTGGAAGTTTTGGTCCTTGATAAATTGATGCAATTCTTCCAAAAACTCTGGACGGTATTTCTTGAGAAATGCAGTTTCGATATAGTTATGTTCAATGAGGTAGTTGATTTTATCAGTAATTGAATCAAAAACCATGGTATTTGGAACCACATTTTCTTTAAAGAAGGCATCCAAGGCTTCCTTATCTTTATGAAGCATGATTTGTCCATTAACAGGACGGTTGATTTCGTTATTGAGACGGAAGTAAGTCACGTCCTCAAGATGTTTTAATCCCATAAAATTTCCTTTATCTAATTACAAAAGAAAGGCCTCTAAGTTAGCCCTAGAAGCAATCTCTTCTGGATGATGTACTAAGATTATGCTAATTGTTTCAGTTTTCCTGGTTGGAAGCCTGAAAAGACTTCAGTTGGTGTTTGGATAACAGGAGCTGCGCTGAAACCGAGCTCTTTAACTTGATCGATGTACTCTGGTTGCTCGTCGAGATTGATCTCACGATAAGCGACATTGTTGCTGTCCAAGAAACGTTTGGTCATCTTACATTGGACACAGTTGTTTTTAGAATAAACGGTTACCATTTTCGTAACTCCTCTTTCAAAATAGATTACTTTCTTAGTATATCAGAAAAAAAAACTTTGTCAAACATTTTAAACTAAATCTTGTGCTAAAAAGTTACAGTTTCAAAAATAAAGCACAAGATATAGTGTTTTGTCAGAGTGTAAAATTGGATTTTCATTGAACTATCAAAGTTTATCAAAACAAAAAAACTATATACTGTATATTGGTAAGATAAATAGAAGATTTTCAGCAAGTTATCAGAAAGGAAAACGAAGAAAATAGCAAAAATCGTAAGAACAGGAATAAGTCTAGCTGAGACAATGCTTTAATAAAACAGAAACTGTGATATTTACGAAAAAAAGAAATTTTCCACACAAGATGTCCCAATATTTTGTATTAGAATATCTAAAATATAACAAAAGTGGAAACGACAGATTATGCTGTATTCATAAAAATGGATCATTGGTTAATTTTATATAGGATACTTATGAGTTTCGTATCCTTTTATAAGGAGTATATAAATACAATGTTTGAGAAAGTTCATTTTATGTGATATACTACATGTGATTATAAGATTAAAAAATGGATATCTGGATGCTTTTGTTTGATAGAGAATGTTATCAGATTATAATTAGATTAAATAAATGAAAGAACACAGAATTAGGAGGCGCGTGGTGAAAGAAAATGATGTTATTTTAAAACGGCAATCAACTCAAATATTTTTTAAGAATGGTGATACGGATTTTTTCTTTAATTGGTTGTTAGGAATCGGTGAAATTTTTGGTTTCTCTCATGGAGAGCTTTATTATCTTGCTCAAAGATTGGGGAACTCACCAAAGCCTGATGACTGGAAAAATGTATTTTTATCGCATGTAAACTACCTTGAACAAGAAGCAAGTAATTCAGGATTGAGTGAACAAACAAAGGCGCAGTATTATCTTGCACAGACCTACTCACTTCGCTCGGCAATTCAGTTTACCGATCCATTTTCTGACGAGTATTTACCGACCGTTCGTCAAATGGAGAAGGTGTTTTCTAGTGCAATTCATTCACTAGGTGTACCGATTGAAAAACTAACTATTCCCTATCAGGGTTCTTACTTGCCTGGGTATTATCTTCATAGCGGCGATAATTGTCCAACGCTAATCATGATTGGTGGAGGTGATACTTATCGCGAAGATTTATTTTACTTTGCAGGATATCCTGGATGGATACGAAATTATAATGTTTTAATGGTTGACCTTCCTGGTCAAGGGAGCAATCCTAGTAGAGGGCTGGTCTTTGATGTGGATGCTTCTATTCCAATTTCATTATGCATAGACTGGTTGGAAAATAGAAATCCTAAACTAAATTATTTAGCTATTTATGGTGTCAGCGGAGGGGGATATTTTACCGCACAAGCTGTCGAAAAGGATCCAAGAATTCATGCTTGGATTGCTAGTACCCCTATTTACGACGTTGCAGAACTTTTCAGAAAAGAATTTGGATCAAGTTTGAAAGCACCTAGTTGGTTAATAAATGCCATTTTAAAATTAGCTGGAAATTTGAATGAATCAGCAAATTTAAATCTTAAAAAGTATGCATGGCAGTTTGGTACTTCTGATTTTAAGAGTGCTATTGATGATGTATTTAACCATGCAAAGATTGTGGATTATCAAAAAATTCAATGCCCATGCCTGTTTATTATGGGAAAGGGTGAGGGTGCTGAACTGCAGCATCAAACTAAGGTAATTTATGAAGCACTTAAATCTAAAAATCAACAAACTAAACTTCAAGTATTTGAGGCGGAAAGTGGTGCGGACGCTCATTGCCAAGTCAATAATCTAAGACTCGCCCATAATGTCGTTTTTGATTGGTTGGATACTTTATTTGAATGGAATCAATCAAAGTTTTAGTTCTACTTATACCACTTAGATATATCTACCTTTTTACTGTTAGGGGCTACAAACTTATTTTACTTTAAGTAGCAAATTGGATAAATTCTCTACTGTTGATGGTAAGAGTAGGTTTTAGAATTTCAGTATTTAGTATTTGATGAAGTCTTTTCAAATAATAGATTTACTGAGTTATATTAATTATAGTTAAATAGTATTATTTCATTATTTACTAGGATTGTCCTCTGATTGGTATTAAGGGAAAATAGCTTTGAAAATTGGAATTTTGAAGGTAATATTCTTTTAATAATTAGTGCCTAAATTTCCCATAGTACCTGTATGATAGAAAAAGAAGCAATTTCATTTTCAGTAAAAGTCCATAAAATACTTGAAAAATTATCTAGAAGGTGATATAATACAGTCTTGTAAGGGTTATCACATATAATCCAAATAAGAAACAATTAAAGGAGAGTCAAACTATGGCTTCTAAAGATTTCCACGTAGTGGCAGAAACAGGTATTCATGCACGTCCAGCAACATTGTTGGTTCAAACAGCTAGCAAATTTGCTTCAGATATCACTCTTGAGTACAAAGGTAAATCAGTAAACCTTAAATCAATCATGGGTGTTATGAGTCTTGGTGTTGGCCAAGGTGCTGACGTTACAATTTCAGCTGAAGGTGCAGATGCTGACGACGCAATCGCTGCTATCACTGAAACTATGGAAAAAGAAGGATTGGCATAAGGAAAATGACAGAAATGCTTAAAGGAATCGCAGCATCTGATGGTGTTGCAGTTGCAAAAGCATATCTACTCGTTCAACCGGATTTGTCATTTGAGACTATTACAGTCGAAGATACAAACGCAGAAGAAGCTCGCCTTGATGCCGCTCTACAAGCATCACAAGACGAGCTTTCTGTTATTCGTGAGAAAGCAGTAGGTACGCTCGGTGAAGAAGCAGCTCAAGTTTTTGACGCTCACTTAATGGTTCTTGCTGACCCAGAAATGATCAGCCAAATCAAGGAAACAATCCGTGCGAAGAAAGTGAATGCAGAAGCAGGTCTGAAAGAAGTAACAGACATGTTTATCACTATCTTTGAAGGCATGGAAGACAACCCATACATGCAAGAACGCGCAGCGGATATCCGCGACGTTACAAAACGTGTATTGGCAAACCTTCTTGGTAAAAAATTGCCAAACCCAGCTTCTATCAATGAAGAAGTGATCGTCATTGCACATGACTTGACTCCTTCTGATACAGCTCAATTGGATAAAAACTTTGTAAAAGCTTTTGTAACCAACATTGGTGGACGTACAAGCCACTCAGCTATCATGGCGCGTACACTTGAAATTGCAGCAGTATTAGGTACAAACAACATCACTGAAATCGTTAAAGAGGGTGACATTCTTGCTGTTAACGGTATCACTGGTGAGGTTATTATCAACCCAACTGATGAGCAAGCGGCTGAATTCAAGGCTGCTGGTGAAGCTTATGCGAAGCAAAAAGCTGAATGGGCGCTCTTGAAAGATGCTAAAACAGTAACTGCGGATGGTAAACACTTTGAATTGGCTGCCAACATCGGTACTCCAAAAGACGTTGAAGGTGTCAATGACAACGGTGCTGAAGCTGTTGGTCTTTACCGTACAGAGTTCTTGTACATGGATTCTCAAGACTTCCCAACAGAAGACGAGCAGTACGAAGCTTACAAGGCTGTACTTGAAGGAATGAACGGTAAACCTGTTGTTGTTCGTACAATGGATATCGGTGGAGATAAGGAACTTCCTTACTTCGATATGCCTCACGAAATGAACCCATTCCTTGGATTCCGTGCCCTTCGTATCTCTATTTCTGAAACTGGAGATGCTATGTTCCGTACACAAATCCGTGCCCTTCTTCGTGCTTCTGTTCATGGTCAATTGCGTATCATGTTCCCAATGGTTGCACTTTTGAAAGAATTCCGTGCAGCTAAAGCAGTTTATGAAGAAGAAAAAGCAAATCTTCTTGCTGAAGGTGTTGCAGTTGCGGATAACATCCAAGTTGGTATCATGATTGAAATCCCTGCAGCAGCGATGCTTGCAGACCAATTTGCTAAAGAAGTTGACTTCTTCTCAATTGGTACAAACGACTTGATCCAATACACAATGGCAGCTGACCGTATGAACGAACAAGTTTCATACCTTTACCAACCATATAACCCATCAA
Source organism: Streptococcus oralis (assembly GCA_963527085.1). Taxonomy (GTDB): domain Bacteria; phylum Bacillota; class Bacilli; order Lactobacillales; family Streptococcaceae; genus Streptococcus; species Streptococcus oralis_CV. The sequence continues at coordinate 12,545 of CAURRB010000005.1, read as the reverse complement.
TCCTTCGTTTGATTAACAATGTTATCAAGGCAGCTCACGCTGAAGGTAAATGGGCAGGTATGTGTGGTGAGATGGCTGGTGACCAGAAAGCTGTTCCACTTCTTGTCGGAATGGGCTTGGATGAGTTCTCTATGTCAGCAACATCAGTACTTCGTACACGTAGCTTGATGAAGAAACTCGATACAGCTAAGATGGAAGAGTACGCAAACCGTGCCCTTACAGAATGCTCAACAATGGAAGAAGTTCTTGAACTTCAAAAAGAATACGTTAATTTTGATTAATCAAAAAGTCCTTGCAACCCAGTTGCAGGGATTTTTTTGATATTTTAAAAAAATGTTCAAGCTAATTCTTCTTATATAAAGTCCATTCTAGAGAAAGTAGCGGTGAAGAATAAAAAATACTTAACCGGTTCATAAAATTCTTGACAAGTTGCAAATTTAGGAGTAAACTATTAACCAGTTAAGTAATAGAGAGGAGTTTCTGCAATTTAGAAATGAATTGTAACTAAAAATATCAAAAAGAAAGTGAGTTTCAATGAAAATTAATAAAAAATACCTTGCTGGTTCTGCGGCAGCTTTAATTTTAAGTGTTTGCTCTTACGAGTTGGGACTGTATCAAGCTAGAACAGTCAAAGAAAATAATCGTGTTTCCTATATAGATGGAAAACAAGCGGCGCAAAAAACGGAGAATCTGACTCCTGATGAGGTTAGCAAGAAAGAAGGCATCAATGCGGAGCAAATCGTCATCAAGATAACAGACCAAGGCTATGTCACTTCACATGGCGACCACTATCATTATTACAATGGCAAGGTCCCTTATGACGCTATCATCAGTGAAGAGTTGCTGATGAAGGATCCAAACTACCAGCTCAAGGACGAGGATATTGTCAGTGAAATCAAGGGCGGTTATGTGATCAAGGTAGATGGAAAATACTATGTTTACCTTAAGGACGCATCCCATGCGGATAATGTCCGTACGAAAGAAGAAATCAATCGGCAAAAACAAGAACATAGTCAGCATCGTGAAAGAGGGACTTCAGCAAACGATGGTGCGGTAGCCTTGGCACGTTCACAGGGACGCTACACCACAGATGATGGTTACATCTTTAATGCATCCGATATCATTGAAGATACTGGTGATGCTTATATCGTTCCTCATGGCGACCATTACCATTACATTCCTAAGAGTGAGTTATCAGCCAGCGAATTGGCTGCCGCAGAAGCCTTTCTATCTGGTAGAAGTGGCCAATCAAATACGCCTACTTATCGCCGTACCAATAACAACAGTGCTAGCAGCGATGTAGATAGATGGACTCCATCCTATAATAATCAAGGCAACAGCTATACGAACACGAACACAGCTAACAACAGTAGCGACGATAACCAAGCAAGTCAGAGTGATGAGGATATTGATAGCCTTCTGAAACAACTTTACGCCTTGCCGCTCAGCCAACGACACGTAGAATCTGATGGCCTTGTCTTCGACCCAGCACAGATCACAAGTCGAACAGCTAGAGGAGTTGCTGTGCCTCATGGGAACCATTACCATTTCATCCCTTATTCACAGATGTCTGAATTGGAAGAACGAATCGCTCGTATTATTCCTCTACAGTACAGTTCGAACCATAGGGTGCCGGATTCAAGACCAGAACAACCAAGTCCACAACCGACTCCGGAACCTAGTCCAAGCCCGCAACCTGCACCAACTCCTCAACCAACTCCAAGCAATCCAATTGACGAAAAATTAGTTAAACAGGCTATTCGAAAAGTAGCTGACGGCTATGTCTTTGAGGAGAATGGAACCTCACGTTATATTCCTGCCAAGAAGCTTTCAGCAGAAACAGCAGCAGCAATTGATAGTAAACTAGCCAAGCAAGAAAGTTTGTCTCATAAACTCGGAGCTAAGAAAACCAATCTCCCATCTGATGATCGAGGATTTTACAATAAGGCTTATGATTTACTAGCAAGAATTCATCAGGACTTACTTGATAATAAAGGGCGCCAAGCTGATTTTGACGCTTTGGATAAACTGTTGGAACGTTTAAATGATGAAAGCAGTGATAAAGTCAAGTTGGTGGATGATATCTTGGCCTTTCTAGCACCGATTCGTCATCCAGAACGTTTAGGAAAACCAAATGCGCAAATTGCCTACACTGATGATGAGATTCAGGTAGCCAAGTTGGCAGGCAAGTATACAACAGAAGATGGCTATATCTTTGATCCTCGTGATATCACCAGTGATGAGGGGGATGCCTATGTAACTCCACATATGACCCATAGTCATTGGATTAAGAAAGATAGTTTGTCTGAAGCCGAAAGAGCGGCAGCCCAGGCTTATGCTAAAGAGAAAGGTTTGACTCCTCCTTCAACAGACCATCAGAATCCAGGAAATACGGAGGCTAAAGGAGCAGAAGCTATCTACAACCGCGTGAAAGCAGCTAAGAAGGTGCCGCTTGATCGTATGCCTTACAATCTCCAACATACCGTGGAAGTTAAAAACGGTAGTTTAATCATTCCTCATTATGATCATTACCATAACATAAAATTTGAGTGGTTTGACGAAGGACTTTATGAGGCACCTAAGGGGTATAGTCTAGAGGATCTCTTTGCGACTGTCAAGTACTATGTCGAACATCCAAACGAACGTCCGCATTCAGATAGTGGTTGGGGGAATGCAAGTGACCATGTTCAAAGAAACCAAAATGGTCAAGCTGATACCAATCAAACGGAAAAACCATCAGAGGAGAAACCTCGTACAGAAAAACCTGAGGAAGAAAAACCTCGCGAAGAGAAACCTCAGAGTGAGAAACCAGAATCTCCAAAACCAACTGAGGAGCCAGAAGAAGAATCACCAGAGGAACCAGAAGAACCTCAGGTTGAAACTGAAAAGGTTGAAGAAAAACTGAGAGAGGCTGAAGAGCTACTTGCAAAGATCCAAGACCCCATTATCAAGTCCAATGCCAAAGAAACTCTCACTGGCTTAAAAAATAACCTGCTATTTGGCTCCCAGGACAACAATACTATTATGGCAGAAGCTGAAAAATTATTGGCTTTGTTAAGGGAGAGTAAGTAGTTGTAACAACATTTTCTAACTCCTAAAAACAGGATAGGAGAACTAGAAAAGTTAAAATCGAAAATGAGAACAGAATGTAAGTTCTAGTTCTCATTTTTTTCATGAAAATATGTAAAATATCTTGACATATAGTGTAAATAAAGATAAACTATTTACTAGTTAATTAAATGGTTAAATACTAGTTAAGGAGTAACGATGAAAAAAAGAACATTTCTATTATTAGTGGTAGGTCTCTTGGTTCTTGTCTTAGGAGCATGTAGCCAAAAAGAAAAACAAGAAGCAAAAGGGATGAAGATTGTAACAAGTTTTTACCCAATCTATGCCATGGTCAAAGAGGTATCAGGTGACTTGAATGACGTACGGATGATTCAGTCAAGTAGTGGGATTCACTCCTTTGAACCGTCAGCAAATGACATTGCTGCTATCTATGATGCGGATGTCTTTGTCTACCATTCTCATACGCTCGAATCTTGGGCTGGAAGTCTGGATCCTAACTTGAAAAACTCAAAAGTTAAAGTTTTAGAAGCTTCTGAAGGAATGACTTTGGAGCGTGTACCAGGTTTGGAAGATGTAGAAGCTGGTGACGGCATCGATGAAAAAACACTCTACGACCCTCACACTTGGTTAGATCCAGAAAAAGCAGGTGAAGAAGCTCAGATTATCGCTGACAAACTTTCGGAGATTGATAGTTCTAATAAGGAAACGTATCAAAAGAATGCTAAAAACTTTATCGCTAAAGCCCAAGAATTGACTAAGAAGTACCAGCCTATTTTTGAAAAAGCGAGTCAAAAGACCTTTGTTACACAACACACAGCCTTTTCTTATCTCGCTAAACGCTTTGGTTTGAAACAACTTGGTATAGCAGGGATTTCCCCTGAACAAGAACCAAGTCCGAGACAACTAACAGAAATTCAGGAATTCGTTAAGACCTATAAGGTTAAAACCATCTTTACTGAGAGCAATGCTTCTTCTAAAGTCGCTGAGACCTTGGTCAAATCAACAGGAGTTAGCCTAAAGACACTCAATCCTTTAGAAGCAGATCCTGAAAATGACAAAACTTACTTAGAAAATCTAGAAGAAAATATGAATGTTCTTGCAGAAGAATTAAAATGAGGAGATGATGAAAATGAAGAAGAAATACCTTGCAGCAGGATCGGCTCTTGTCCTTTCCCTAAGCCTTTGCATCTATGCATTGAACCAACACCAGGTAGAAGGAAACAAAGATAATAACCGTGTGTCTTATGTCGATGGGAAGCAAGATTCTCAAAAAACAGAGACCCAGACACCAGATCAAGTTAGCAAAAAAGAAGATATTCAGGCTGAACAAATTGTCGTGAAAATCACCGATCAAGGTTATGTGACTTCACATGGTGATCATTTCCATTATTACAATGGTAAAGTTCCTTTTGACGCGATTTTCAGCGAAGAACTGTTGATGAAAGATGCCAATTATCAACTGAAAGACGCTGATATTGTCAACGAAATCAAAGGTGGCTACATTATCAAGGTTGATGGTAAGTATTATGTTTACCTTAAGGATGCGGCACATGCAGATAACGTTCGTACGAAGGAGGAAATTGAACGCCAAAAACAAGGTCATACTCACGATGCACCAACATCTAATAGTGCAGTGGCGCTTGCTCAATCTCAAGGTCGCTATACAACTGATGATGGCTACATCTTTAATCCTTCTGATATTATAGAGGATACTGGAGATGCTTATATCGTACCTCACGGTGGACATTACCACTACATTCCAAAGAGTTCCTTGTCTGCTAGCGAATTAGCTGCTGCCCAAGCCTACCTCTCTGGAACTAGAACTCAGCAGAGTGTGACTAACTATCGTCCTAGTCCAAACGAAACTGGTCAAACTACCAACCAAAGTCAACAGGCTGAAACACCAAGTAATCAAGCTGAGAGTCTTCAGAGTCTATTGCAACAGCTCTATGCTCTTCCAAGTAGTCAACGTTATGCTGAATCAGATGGCTTGATTTTTGACCCTGCTAAGATTTCAAGTAGAACGCCGAGTGGTGTGGCGATTCCTCACGGAAATCACTATCATTTCATCCCATATACAAAACTTTCTGCCTTGGAAGAAAAGATTGCGCGTATGATTCCTTTATCTAGCGACGGTGGGAAGCCAACACCTTTGGAAAATCCAAGCAAACCAACAGAACATCCAGCTCAACCAGATCATCATCATGACCAAGACGGTAACCATGGAAGTCAGGATACCAACCACGAAGATCATGACCATGATGGAGAGGAGCATGACCATCACCACGGTGAAGAACATGATCATGGTTTTGCAGCTGACCGTGTTATTAGTGAAGATGAGCAAGGGTTTGTAGTTTCTCATGGAGATCACGCTCATTATTTCTTTAAGAAGGACTTGACTGCAGCCCAAATCAAAGCTGCCCAAGATCACTTGAAAGAAAATCATCAGTCTCAGCACGTTCAACCACTTGCAAAGACTGTGGAAAGTTTCTCAAGAGATGCTAGCGATGAAGAAAAAATCAAGTATATCTCACAGACCTACGGAGTACCGCTTGAAGCGATTCGCATTTCAAATGGATTCTTTGTCTTTGGAAATCCGGATCAAGCCTATGATCCAACCCATATCCATCCCTATGCTGTTCGAAAAGAACATGTTCGTATTCCTCTCCAAACTGGGAACCCAGAACTGGATTTCCTAAATGAACTGTATACGACTGCACTACGTGATGGGGTGTCTCCTTATAGTTTGCAAGTAGAAAATGGTAGTTTTGTGATTCCTCACGGAGACCACAATCACTATATCAAAGTTCAAACTAAGGGCTATGAAGTAGCTTTGAAAAATAAGATTCCGGCCCTACAATCGACCTATCAACCTGGAGCATTTGATGAACAAACAGTTCTATCTAAGGTGGATCAACTGTTAGCAGATAGCAGAAGTCTCTACAAAGACCAGCCAATCATGCAGAGACGGGTTGAACTTGCTTTGGGGCAATTCACCGAAAATATGAAAAAACTGGCAACAAACTCAACTGCTGGATACCTAGCAGCCTTGGATCTCTTTGATAAACAGTATATCCATGTGGATCAAAGTATGGCACCGGTTGAAACTTCACCTTTAGATAAGAAGTATCAAGCCCTTGTAGATAAGATCAATACACTGGATACAGATACTTATGGCTTGCCTAAGAAAGATCTTTTGGTACATTTGCAGGAAGCAAAACTAGCACAGGATGAGACAGAATTGACTGCGATTGAAGCGAAACTGCAGGCCTTGCAAGATTTCCGAGATCGGACAGGGGTTACAACAGTAGAGTACATCAAGTACTTCTACGAACATGTGTCTGATGGTCGTTTGAGAGAAGAACTTCGGAACCGTGTTGCCAAGTTGACATGGGAACTTTACCAGTCACAATCTTTCCTCAAAGCAACCGACTTGAACAAGTTATTCCCAACTATTTACCAAACTAAGCTAGAAGTAGAAGAAGCTCTCAAAGAAGAACCCGTTTCTACAAAAGCTGGTAAGACCATTCTAGATACGGAAAAAGTAGATAGTCAAACTGCTAAGACCGCCATCTATGAATTCCTAAAAGAACTCTACGGTGATTTTATGCCAGAAGAGCGGGTTAGTCATGTTAAGAAGGAAGAAGTGGATGCTCTCCTAACTAAAGCTGCTCAACTCCTAGCACGTGTCAAAGAAGATGGTGTCAAACAATCCCTAGCTGAAGAAGCAGCTAATATCAAAGCGGCTACTGAAAAGGAAAATGCAGATCTTGACGAAGCTAAAACACAACTTGAGGATCTCTTGAATCGTATTGCAGCGACTATCCAACGAGAGAAAAAAGAAGCAGAACAAGATCCACAAACGGTGATTATCTACCAAAAACTCTATAATATCTTGCTCTCTCTTCACAAGTACTTAGAGGATAACAAAGGATCTGATGCTGACTTTGAACGTGTCGATGCCCTTTTTGATCAACTCGCAGCTAAAAGTAGTGATAAAGAAGGTCTCCTCACTCTAGCTAAAGATATCATTAGCTTGAACCAAGAACTTCGTTCAAAAGCAAGTGAAACTGACAGTCAATCTAAGTCTGAGAAAGGCAGTGAAACAACTGCTTCTCAATCAAGCGAAAAGCAAGAGAAAAGTGAGACTGAGCCAAGTGCTCAACCAAACGAATAAAAAGAAAGACGAAGTAGCTGAGCTACCTCGTCTTTTTTAGTCTTTATAAGCTACAATACCAATGATGGTATCCACCGCACGCTCCATGGTCTGAAGACTCACGTATTCAAAACGTCCATGCATGTTTTCACCACCAGCAAAGATATTAGGAGTTGGGATCCCCATAAAGGAAATCTTAGACCCATCTGTTCCACCACGAATTGGTTCGATAATTGGCGTGATTCCCAGATCCTCCATTACGGCTTTGGCAATGGTTACAGGAGTCATGTCTTTCTCAATGACTTCCTTCATATTGTAGTACTGGTCTGTCAGAGTTAAGGTCACGCGATTATTCCCAAGCTCTTGATTCATCTTGTCAGCGATGGCTTGCATAGCTGCTTTACGAGCTTCAAAGGCATCTTTTTCAAAGTCACGGATGATGTAGCTTGCACGCGCCTCCTCGACACTACCTGTCACATCCATAAGATGATAGAAACCTTGATAACCATCTGTCAATTCAGGTCGGTCATTCTCTGGAAGTTGATTATGAAAATCAATCGCTAGCTGAAGGGCATTGACCATCTGTCCTTTAGCAGTACCAGGGTGAACATTGCGCCCTTGGAAATGAAGCTCAGCAGCAGCTGCTGAGAAAGTTTCGTACTGAAGTTCTCCTAGCGGACCACCATCAACAGTATAGGCAAAGTCAACATTAAAGTCATCTGCATCAAACTTGTTAGCTCCAACACCGATTTCTTCATCTGGTCCAAAACCAACTCGAATCTCACAGTGTTTGATTTCGGGATGAGCAGTCAGATATTCAATAGCAGTCATAATTTCAGCAATCCCTGACTTGTCATCAGCACCCAGCAAGGTCGTGCCATCAGTTGTGATAAGCGTTTGGCCTGGATATTTCTCGAGGCTCTTGAAATCAGCAGGATCGAGTTTAAATCCAGAATCACCCAAGTCGATAACTCTACCATCGTAGTTTTCGATGACTTGCGGATTAACTCCCTCAGCATTAAAGTCAGCAGTGTCCATGTGGGAGATGAAGCCAATCTTGCGTGTCAGGCTGGGATCATTAGCTGGTAAGGTACCAATAGCAAAACCATTTGGAAGGTAGTAGACGTTTTGCAGACCGACACGTTTCATTTCGGGAATAAGAACATTGGTCGCAAAATCTACCTGGCTTTGCGTACTTGGAGTAGTAGTAGAGTGTTCATCAGAACGCGTATTGACCTTAACGTAGGTCAAAAAACGATCTAAAAGGTTCGGATAAGTCATAAAAACTCCTTTAACAATCATAAAATAGAATGCAAACTTCGGAAAAAACCTTATTCTGAAAATTTCATGAATTTTGAAAAAAATATAATAATTCAAATTCAATAGACTTTTAAATGAAATTTTGGATATTCTAGAATAAAATATATGCATTGATATTTTATGAGATTTTTTTATTCTTTTTTCATTTTACCATAGAATAGTTTGAAAGACAAAGAAGAATCATACTCTTTTATTAATTAACATAATATAAAATTAATCATATTAATTGACACTGCGTGAACTTTATTGTACAATTATCTTGTAAATGTCCTAGATTGATATAGTAACAATATTAGTACATTCTAGTTAAGGAGAATAAAATGAACATTCGCTTCGATTTTAAGAAAGTTCAAATTATTGCGCGCCGTTTAGTTACACTGTTAGCTATTCTCTTTTTGTGTGCTCCGATAAGTCTGTTAAATGCAGATTCTACTACAGAACCTCAGACAACTCTTCACAAGACAATTACTCCGATATCAGGACAGGATGACAAGTATGAGTTGTCATTGGATATCACGTCCAAACTGGGAACGGAGACCCAAACGGATCCCTTGGATGTTGTTTTAGTAGCAGACCTCTCAGGAAGTATGCAGAATCAGGATATCCAATCTTTTGATGGACGGACGATCAGTAGGATTGACGCATTGAAAAATACTCTAAGAGGAACAAATGGTCGTAAGGGCTTAATTGATACCATTCTATCCAATTCCAATAACCGCTTATCTATGGTAGGATTTGGTGGGAAAATTGACAATAAAAAGGTTGATCAGTATTGGGATGGAAATAAATGGAGACTATTTAGACCATACTGGCCCTATGAACGGATGACAAAATACTATGATGGTGTTTCACCATGGGATGATGCTAACACGATTTTAGGATGGAGTAACAATGCTCGTGCTGCTAAAACAGCGGTATACAACATGAGTATTGCAGGAGGTAATTCCATTGGTACTGAGTCAGGGATTGGTACTGGGACCAATATTGGGGCTGGATTAACCTTGGCCAACCAGTTAATGGGAAGTGCAAGATCTAATGCTAAGAAAGTCGTTATTTTGCTTTCAGATGGCTTTGCGAATATGGTCTACGATGCCAATGGTTACACTATATATAACTACAATAACGAAGATCCTAATATCGAAACAGCTCCCCAGTGGTTTTGGGATAGATTAAATAATAATCTAAATAGTCTATCATATAGCTTGGCTCCAACACTTGATGGTTTCTATTCGATTAAATTTCGTTATTCAAACAATGTCGACAGTATTACCAGTCTGCAATATTATATGAGGCAACATAATGCCTCCATTCCAAATGAAATATTCTCTGCAAATGATGAAGACCAGTTACGGGACAGTTTTAAAGATATCACTGATAAGATTCTGCCACTGGGAATCCACCATGTGTCCATCAAGGATGTTCTTTCTAAGTATGTCCAGCTATTACCGAACGGATCGTCAGAGTTTCGTGTAGTGAAAGAAAAGGATGGTAGCAGTGAAATATTAACTGAAAATCAAGTAACTTTTGATACCAAAACAACCTCAGAAGGATTAGTGGAAGTTACGGCAAAATTTTCTCCGAATTATTCCTTAGAAGATGGAGCTAGATATGTCCTCAAATTTACTGTTACATCTAGTCAAGATGCTCTGGATGCCATTGCTGGTGATAAGAAGATAGAGGCTGGTGATGCTGAAGGTTCTGATGTCAATAAACTCTATTCCAATAAAGGTGCCAGTGTCACCTATTCCTATGGAATAGGCACCTCCCAAACCAAGACCAAAGAATACACTGACAACCCAACCTTTAAGCCTTCAGATCCATTAACGGTACCAGTGGAAGTTGAATGGCAAGGTGTGACGGGTGCGAGAACTGTTATTACAGCTGATCAACCGAGTAATGTTGAACTGAAACTGGTTCAAAAGAACAAGAACGGAGGTCCTGATAATCAAGACTATCGAAAGACCAATGTGAATGTTAGTAAAAACGTATCTAATGAAACGAGGAACTTTGAAAAAGTTGCCAAAGGATATCAATACGATTTAATTGCACCGGACGTCCCAGCCTTTACCAAAGAAATAAAAAATGTTGGTACAGAAACTAAACCATCCTTTAAGGTAATCTATAAACAATTGCCAAGTCTGACGATTAAGAAAGTGTTGGAAGCTGAAAATAACTTGAACAAGGAGTTTAGGATTAAGGTAAAACTAACCTCTCCTGATTCTACGCCATTGAATGGAACTTTTGGTGAGATAACTGTTGTGAATGGTGAAGCGGAGATCCGTGTCGAAAAACGAAAACGTTGGAAAGGTATTCTAAGCTATCTTCCTCGAGGAACCCATTACAAGGTTGAAGAAGAAGCGGCATCAACGAACGGTTACCACGTTACATATGAGAATCAAGAGGGTGATCTGAATAAAGACGAAACCAGCACTGTTACGAATCACAAGCTTCCAAGTTTATCAGTCACAAAAAAAGTTACAGGCGTATTTGCCAACCTATTAAAATCCTTCAAGATTACCATTAACATTAGGGATGCTCAGAATAGTCCACTGAATGGAACCTATAATGCAACGGTGAATAATAAAAGAACTCCTTTGCAATTTACGAATGGTCGAGCGTCTATTGACCTCAACAAAGATCAAACAATAAAAATTGATGGACTTCCACTTGGTAGCCATTTCACCATTGAAGAAGAAGCCAGCTCTTCTCGAGGTTATCAGGTTTCCTATGAAAACAAAGAGGGAACTCTTGATTCAGATAAGGCTGCAACAGTCACTAACAATAAAAATAGCGTACCTGAAACCGGAATTGACTTCCTCAGCAGTACACTCGTGTTAGGAATAATCCTTCCTCTAGGAGGAATCTTCTTTACAATCCTACTCGGATATCTAGTGGTACATAGGAGAAAATAATGCTACTTAAAAAGAAACATAAGAAAACAGTAACACAAGTCAATCGGGATAAGTCTCCGCCGAGTGTATGGGGAGATATCCTCTACTTAGTCAGTAAGCTTCTGATGGTTGGGTTTGTACTGGCCACCCTTTACTTTTTTGTCTTTGGACTATTGAGATACAATGACGATGGTATGAAGCCAGCCTTAAAGGATGGCGACTTAGTTGTCTACTATAGGTTGGATAAACGCTATTCGATTGGTGATCTGCTCGTCTATAGTTATAAGGGCAAGGAAAGAGTGGCGCGTGTCATAGCAACTGAAGGAAGTACGATCGATATAAACGAAAATGGTCTCATCATCAACGGTTCTCCTCAACAAGAGCAGGATATCTACAAAGAAACGCTGCTCTATAAGGAAGGGGCTACCTTCCCAATGAAAGTCCCAGCAGGACAACTCTTTGTCCTCGGAGACAATCGAACAACGGCTGTAGACAGTCGTGCTTTTGGAAGCATTCCTATACAGGATACCCATGGCAAGGTGGTAACAGTCCTAAGGCGACGGGGCTTTTGATGACAATTTATGAAAAAAGAAATTTAAAAATAAAAGGAATAATCATGAAAAAAACATTTTTGAAAAAATTAGTTACTGCAAGTATTGCAGCTGTAACCGCCTTGTCGGTCTTTAGAGGAGTGCCAACATTTGCGGATGATAATGATGTGGCAACTGCCAAAGCAAATGGTGAAACAAGTGCAAAAGTTTCTATTAATAAGGTATTGAATATTGCGGAAGGAATTACAACACCTGAAGCAACCTTTACATTTACTTTCACCCCTAAAACTGGTACATCATCAAATGGTGCACCTTATGAAACAATTGATTCTACTAATGGTCAAATTACAGATAAAAATGTATCTTATTCTGGAACAGACGTTTTAACAACTGGCCAAACTAGCATTAAGAAAGAAACTGGCGATATTTTTAGAGAAGTGAACTATACACATGCTGGAGAATATGTTTACACTGTTGCTGAAAAACAAAATGTTGGTTGGAAAGTTATTCAAAAAAATGGTTCACCTATTGATTCTATGACATACGATAATCGCAACT
>CAURRB010000004.1:0-55349 GCA_963527085.1 Streptococcus oralis | reverse complement strand
GTGTCGCCCAACTCAAGTATCGTATTTTCAATGCTTATCTACGTGCTACAGACGACTTCAGACAGTCTATCTTTGAAAGATAAGTCTCTTGCAAAAACAGCCACGAAAAAAGAAGATCACTTGGATCTTCTTTTTTTAGGGGAACGGCTTGCTTAGTATAAAAACGAATGAATTTACAAATAAATTGATACATGACATATTTCTTACTCTAAATGTCTGGATAGAAATTTGAAACCATTCACCATCTAGTATATTCATTTTGAAATTTCTTTTGTTTTTCATGAAAATATGATAAAATGATAGCTGTAAAAATTTTTAAGGAGATTCAGATGAAAACAAATACACTTGCTCGCGTAAATGCGATTTTTGGTCTTATTTCAGGTATCGTCTTGCTGTTGGCACCTCTTGTTATGTTTATGATAGCTGTCGGGGCTGCTGCGGCAACGGAGGACTCAGATGCAACAGTTGGGCTATTGACGATTTTTTCAATTATTTTGTCATTGGTAAAAATTGCTGTCTTGGTTTTAGGAATTGTAGCCATTGTTTATTACAAGGACGATGAGCGTGTGACGCCTGCACCGTCTGTTTTGTTTATCGTAGGTGGTTCTGTTGGATTGATCCCATTCTTGGGCTGGGTAGGAGGAATTCTGACAATCATTGGTGGATCCCTCTATTTTGGACTTTTGAAAAAATTCGAGATTCAAGAATAATGACTTTTTGTTAGGAATATTTTTAAATAAGAGAAGGCGATTAGCCTTCTTTTTTTGTCATCAAGCAGAGGTAAACTTGACAAGATAAATAAGTTTTTACATTCATAAAATTCAAAGCATTTATTTGGGACAAGGACCTTTTTTTATAGTATAATGATGAATGTAAATTACCTATATCAAAATATAATGCTAGTTATTTCCTTGATAGAGGTTGAAAAGTTGAGAGGATTTAGAATGAAAAAGATTTTTGGAGAGAAGCAGCATCGTTTCTCCTTACGAAAATTAGCAATTGGACTTGTGTCAGCTTCGATTTCAAGCCTATTTTTTGTGTCCATTGCGAGTAGTGGAACCGTATTTGCCCAAGAAAATGTAGCTGTTCACTACAAATATGTGACGGATACGGAGCTGAGTAGGCAAGAAAAAGACTTGATTGTCAAGGATATTCCTAAAATTGCGGAAGATAGTGAGAGCACCTATTATCTAGTCTACCGTATGGATGAGAAAGCCCAGCTAGGTCAGTTGCCCAATACAGGTGGACAGAATAGCCTTATTAGTGTTTTAACTGGTGGAGCCCTAGCTTCGATCGGCCTCCTTATTTTTGTCGTATCGAAAAAGAAAGGCAAAAAGAAAGCTCTATTGAATGTGATTTTGATAACAGGGATGGGTAGTGGTTTGGTTTCTTCGGTTCAGGCTATCGAAAATCAGCTTTTGCTCCAGTACAATCAGGAATACCAATTATCCCAAGGAGACAGTCTGCCTTTGCCACGCACCCTATCGGGTTATACCTACCTAGGCTATATTAAGCAAGACAAGGACGCTAGTTTGCAAGAAACTGCTGCTAGAGGTCAGAAACCAGACTACACGGTTCAACCTCGTTTTCAGACCAATGAAGGTGGGCAAAAGGCAGGAGATGAGCAGAAAGCTACCTCTCCTACAACGCCTGCTGAGAAGCCAATCCCTTCTCAAGATTCATCCAATCAAAATCCGTCTGGTCTTGCTAGTGTAGATCCTCAAGACGAAGTCTTGGCTGGTCGCGTGAACAAACCAGAGCTCCTATACAAAGACCAAGAGATTGTAACCAAACTAGACTTTTCAGAAGTGGTTCAAGAAAATCCCGAACTAGCAGAGGGAACCATTCGTGTCAAACAAGAAGGTCATGCTGGGAAGAAGGTTGAAGTCGTTCGCATTTTCACTGTTGAAAACCAAGAAATTTCCCGAGAAGTTCTCTCGACCAATGTAGAAGAAGCCTTGCCACGTATAGTAGAAAAAGGGACTAAGAAGGCAGTTGTACCGAGTGAAGCATCTCAGTCTGCAAGAAAAGGAGAGCCTGAGACCCAGGCTTCCTTACCAGAATATAAAGGAGAACAAGCGGGAGCGATTGTAGCCCCTGAAACAGCTGAAAAACCAGAATATACAGGCACCCAAGCAGGAGCAGTCGTTGAACCCGAGCAGGTAGCTCCGCAACCTGAGTATCAGGGAACCCAAGCTGGTGCCATCGTCGAGCCAGAACAAGTTGAGCCAGAGGTTGGGGGCGTCCAGTCTGGGGCTTTGGTGGAACCAGAAATGGCTGAGAAACCATCCTATACAGGCGAGCAGTCTGGAGCAATCGTAGAGCCTGAACAGGTGCCACCAACACAAGAGTATACAGAAACTCAAGCGGGAGCGGTTGTTGCCCCTGAGACAACTGAAACACCAGAGTATACAGATACTCAATCAGGTGCTATCGTTGAACCAGAAATCCAGTCTTCCCTACCAGAATATAAAGGTGAGCAAGCAGGAGCCATTGTGGAACCGGAGCAAGTCGCTCCTCTTCCAGAATATACGGGCAATACCGAGCAAGTAAAACCGGAAGCTCCGACAGAAAAACCAAAAGAAAAAGATCCAGAGAAAACGCTTGAGCTAAGAAATGTTTCGGATCTGGAGTTGTATAGTCAGACCAATGGTACTTACAAACAACATGTTTCTTTAGACAGTGTTCCAAAGAATACAGAAACTTACTTTGTCAAGGTTAAATCTTCGGCAGTTAAAGATGTCTATCTACCAGTTTCTTCAATAACGGCAGAAACGAAAAATGGTCAGTCAGTTTATAAAATTACAGCCAAGGCTGAGAAACTCCAGCAAGAGCTAGAAAATAAATATGTCGATAATTTCACCTTCTATCTAGCTAAGAAGGCTACAGAGGAAACGACAACCTTTACTTCCTTTAGCAACCTCGTCAAAGCTATCAAGCAGAATCTCTCTGGAACCTATTATTTAGCAGCTAGCTTGAACGCCAACGAAGTGGAGTTGGATCCTGATGAAAAGTCCTACATCAAGGGTACCTTTACTGGTCAGTTGATCGGTGAAAAAGATGGCAAGCAGTATGCTATTTACAACTTGAAAAAGCCTCTGTTTGAAACTTTGAGTGGCGCTAGAGTAGAAAAATTGAGTCTGAAAAATGTCTCCATTTCAGGGAAAGATGATATCGGTTCACTGGCCTATGAAGCCCAGAATGGTACAAAGATTAAGCAAGTTCATGTCGATGGTGTTCTAGCAGGTGAACGTGGTATCGGTGGTTTGCTGGCTAAGGCGGACCAATCAAGTATCACAGAGAGCAGTTTCAAGGGGAGAATTATCAATACTTATGAAACGACTGCTGCCTACAATATCGGTGGTTTGGTCGGTCATTTGACAGGTGACAAGGCTTTACTTAGTAAGTCAAAAGCGACAGTAGCCATTTCATCCAACACAAATACTTCAGATCAGACTGTAGGTGGTCTTGCAGGTCTAGTAGATCAGGATGCACAGATCCAAAATAGCTACGCTGAAGGCGATATTAACAATGCCAAGCACTTTGGTAGAGTCGCGGGAGTAGCAGGCTATTTGTGGGATCGAAAAACTAATGAGGAACAGCATGCTGGAAGATTGACCAATGTTCTCAGTGATGTCAATGTAACCAACGGAAATGCCATTACCGGTTACCACTATAATGGAATGAAGGTGAAGGACACATTCAGCAGCAAGGCCAACAGAGTCTACAATGTCACCTTGGTCAAGGATGAGGTCGTCAGCAAGGAATCCTTTGAAGAAAGAGGAACAATGCTAGATGCTTCCCAAATCGAAAGCAAAAAAGCAGCCATTAATCCTCTCACTCTACCAACAGTGGAGCCCCTCTCAACAAGCGGCAAGAAGGACAGTGACTTTTCTAAGGTGGCCCATTATCAAGCTAAGCGCGCCTTGGCTTATAAGAACATTGAAAAATTGTTACCTTTCTATAACAAGGCAACCATCGTCAAATACGGAAATCTTGTCAATGAGAATAGTCTCTTATATCAAAAAGAACTCTTGTCGGCAGTTATGATGAAGGATAACCAAGTCATCACAGATATTGTTTCTAACAAACAGACTGCAAACAAACTCTTGCTGCACTACAAGGACCATTCATCTGAAAAGCTTGATCTCCATTACCAGGATGATTTCGCCAAATTAGCAGAATATAGTCTAGGAAATACGGGTCTTCTCTATACGCCAAACCAATTCTTGTATGACCAAAGCTCTATCATCAAACAAGTCTTACCTGACTTACAAAAGGTGGACTACCACTCAGAAGCAATCAGAAAGACACTCGGTATTTCTCCAAAAGTCAAACAGACTGAGCTCTACCTTGAAGAACAGTTCGCCAAAACAAAGGAACATCTGGAAGACAGTTTGAAAAAGCTCTTGCCAGCTGATGCTGGACTTGCCGGTGCTAACCCAGTCACCGAAGGTTACCTTGTAGATAAAATAAAGCGCAACAAGGAAGCCTTGCTACTTGGTTTGACCTATCTGGAACGGTGGTATAACTTTAGCTATGGTCAGGTGAATGTCAAAGACCTAGTTCTGTACCATTTGGACTTCTTTGGTAAGGGAAATGCTTCACCACTGGATACTCTGATTGAGTTAGGTAAATCTGGCTTTAACAATCTTCTTGCTAAGAATAATGTCGATACTTATGGTATCAGTCTTGCCAGCCATCATGGAACGAAAGATTTGTTTAGCACGCTGGAACATTACCGAAAAGTCTTTTTACCAAATACAAGTAATAATGACTGGTTTAAATCACAGACCAAGGCTTACATCGTCGAAGAAAAATCTAATATTGAAGAAGTCAAAACTAAGCAAGGACAAGCTGGCACCAAGTATTCTATCGGTGTCTATGACCGCATCACGAGTGCTACATGGAAATACCGCAATATGGTCTTGCCTCTCCTGACCTTGCCAGAAAAATCTGTCTTTGTCATCTCAACTATGTCTAGTCTAGGATTTGGTGCTTATGATCGCTACCGCAATAGCGAGCATAAAGCGGGCAAGGCTCTCAATGATTTTGTTGAAGAAAATGCGCGTGAAACAGCCAAACGCCAGCGAGATCACTATGATTATTGGTATCGTATTTTAGATGAACAATCACGTGAAAAACTCTATCGTACCATCTTGCTTTATGATGCTTATAAGTTCGGTGATGACACAACCTCTGGAAAAGCTACAGTTGAGGCTAAGTTTGATAGTTCCAATCCAGCCATGAAGAACTTCTTTGGACCAGTTGGCAATAAGGTAGTACACAACCAGCATGGAGCCTACGCAACAGGAGATGGTGTCTACTATATGTCTTACCGTATGCTCGACAAGGATGGAGCCATTACTTATACCCATGAAATGACCCATGATTCGGATCAGGATATTTACCTTGGCGGTTATGGTCGTAGAAGTGGCTTGGGACCAGAGTTCTTCGCAAAAGGCTTATTGCAAGCCCCTGACCAACCAAGTGACGCAACCATTACCATCAATTCTATCTTGAAACACTCAACATCAGATAGTACAGAGGGATCCCGTCTGCAAGTCTTGGATCCGACAGAGAGATTCCAAAACGCTGCAGATCTTCAGAACTATGTCCATAATATGTTTGACCTCATCTACATGCTGGAATATCTCGAAGGGCAATCAATCGTTAAGAAACTGAATGTTTACCAGAAAATGGCGGCTCTCAGAAAGATTGAGAACAAGTATGTGAAAGATCCAGCAGATGGAAATGAGGTTTACGCCACTAACGTAGTCAAAGAATTGACAGAAGCAGAGGCAAATAAACTAATCAACTTTGAAAGTTTGATTGACCACAACATCTTATCAGCTCGTGAGTACCAGACTGGCGACTATGAACGAAATGGCTACTATACCATTAAACTCTTTGCCCCAATCTTTTCAGCTCTCAGCAGTGAGAAAGGCACGCCAGGAGACCTGATGGGACGTCGGATCGCTTACGAACTTTTGGCTGCCAAAGGCTTTAAGGATGGAATGGTACCTTATATCTCAAACCAATACGAAGAAGTTGCCAAACAAAAAGGTAAAACCATCAATCTCTATGGTAAAGAACGCGGATTGGTGACAGATGATCTTGTATTGGAAAAGGTATTTGAAGGGAAGTATGCATCTTGGGCTGCCTTTAAGAAAGCCATGTACAAAGAACGTGTGGATCAGTTTGAAAACTTGAAACAAGTGACCTTTAAAGATCCGACAAAACCATGGCCAAGCTATGCGACCAAGACCATCAATAGTGTGACTGAATTGCAGGAACTCATGGATCAAGCTGTACTACAGGATGCAGTGGCTCCTCGTTGGAGTGACTATAAGCCAGAAATCGACAGTGCCGTTCATAAGTTGAAGAGAGCAATCTTTAAAGCTTATCTTGACCAAACAAACGACTTCAGAACCTCTATTTTTAAGAAATAAGGGTTGGAAAATGAAAAGGGAGGATCGACAGATCTTCTCTTTTTATGTTCGGCTATCTGAAAGCTGGTAGGCGATTTGTTTGTGACGGAGAAGGTCTTTTGTTTCTGGAGCAAATATGGTAGAATGATAGCTACGATAGAAGGAGGTTTTTATGGAGAGAGATAGATTGGTTCGACTCAATTGCAGACTGGGCATGCTGGCAGGTATAACCTTACTTTTGGGACCTGTTCTACGATTTTTGCTATCCTATACTGGGGCCATCATCTATAAAGATCCTTCAAAAATGCTGGTTGTCACGGTTGCCTTTTCCCTGCTCCTGACATTTTTTAAGATTTTGATGATTGCATTAGGTACCTTTATGTTAATCTATTTCGAAGAAGATCAACAACTTCGAATGCTACCATCTATTTTATTTATCCTTGGTGGCGTGCTGGGCTTTCTTTCAGCGACCGAGTGGATAGGAGGATTTCTAATCATTAAAGGTGCTGTTACTTTTTCTAAATTTTTAAAAGAAGTCCGTGGCCTTGTCTGATAGTCTAGTGAAACAATCCGTTTGAGGGTTGTTTTTTTATTTAAAGAATTATCTGGCAAAAGAATATGTTAGCAAAATGCTTTTTTTATAAGAAAACATGATGTAATACAACTTGAAAAAATAAAAAGAGAATATTATGAAACAATCTTTCATTACATCGTATTTAACATTCTATTTAAGAGCTTCCATTGCTTTAGAGGGAGTCTTTATAAAAACTTCTAACCCTAATACTATTTTAAAAGTTATTCCACTGGATTCTCAAAATAAAACAATTCCTGTTGATCCTGTTGCAAGTGTAGATAGTTCATTTCATCTTGATTTCAAATCATTTGCTTGGGGTATCATTTTCGCTCTTATTGGCCTTTCAATGATGCAAAATTCATTTATCGGAGGATTGATATTAGCGGTTTATGGTGTATTAACAGTGCTAAGTGCTTTTCAAACTCTACTAGTTTTGCATCTTACTTCTGGTGGAACACATGTTGTCAGTGTGGTAGTATTTGAAAAAGCTAATCTTGAAAATTGCAAAGAAACAATTGAAGGTCTAATTCATAATCGTTGCAATGATACTAATGTAACTAAGAATACTGATCGTATAATTGATGCTTTAAATAACAAATAATTGCAATCGTTTCTTGATTGAATATCGCGAATTAATAATAACTAGATGAGAGGACACTGTTCTCTCTTTTTAGTTGATTTTAACTAGCTTTTTTGTGAAAAATTGTGTAAAATAGAATAGATAAACGAGGGGAAACCTCGGAAAATTTAAAGGAGAATCCATCTAATGGTAAAATTGGTTTTTGCTCGCCACGGTGAGTCTGAATGGAACAAAGCTAACCTTTTCACTGGTTGGGCTGATGTTGATTTGTCTGAAAAAGGAACACAACAAGCGATTGACGCTGGTAAATTGATCAAAGAAGCTGGTATCGAATTTGACCAAGCTTACACTTCAGTATTGAAACGTGCGATCAAAACAACAAACTTGGCTCTTGAAGCTTCTGACCAATTGTGGGTTCCAGTTGAAAAATCATGGCGCTTGAACGAACGTCACTACGGTGGTTTGACTGGTAAAAACAAGGCTGAAGCTGCTGAACAATTTGGTGATGAGCAAGTTCACATCTGGCGTCGTTCATACGATGTATTGCCTCCAAACATGGACCGTGATGATGAGCACTCAGCTCACACAGACCGTCGTTACGCTTCACTTGATGACTCAGTTATCCCAGATGCTGAAAACTTGAAAGTGACTTTGGAACGTGCCCTTCCATTCTGGGAAGACAAAATCGCTCCAGCACTTAAAGATGGTAAAAACGTATTCGTAGGAGCTCACGGTAACTCAATCCGTGCCCTTGTAAAACACATCAAACGCTTGTCAGATGACGAAATCATGGACGTGGAAATCCCTAACTTCCCACCATTGGTATTCGAATTTGACGAAAAATTGAACGTAGTTTCTGAATACTACCTTGGAAAATAATTTATAAACAGAAAACCTAGGAATTCCTAGGCTTTTTTGTATCTAAGTTAAAAAAGGCAATTTAGCTAATTGAAAAAGTATAAAATGAGAGGAAGCAGTTTATACTGTAGTGGGGTGGATGAATTAATCTTCTTTTGATTCGTAGCTCCAGTGTTCGTAGTTATAGGTTGATAAGATTATATCCGTGATTTCTTCCGGTTCTTCTTGAGCTCCCCCAGCAATCCAAAGAGAAATAATTCCTTCAATACTTGATAAGAAGATTTCCAAAGCGTATTTGTGAGGAATTTGGAAGTTTTCAGATAAGAAATGACGAGTCTTTTCTTTTTGATTTTCAGTTAGAATAATGCTACTTAGAAATTCACGAATTGCACCACGAAAGTCTATGTAATGACTTTGGGACAAGGCGTTAATAAGGCGTTCGTTCGAACGTAATATATAGAAGTTGGCTAACATAAACTTTCTAGGCGATTCTCTTTCTTTTTCTAAAAAAATGTAGAGCTGGGAAATAATTTCACTTTTAAAACTGTCAATCATTTGATATTTGTCTTCATAGTGTAGATAGAAAGTTCCCCTATTAATTCCTGCCCGTTTACAGAGCTTACTAATTGATATATTTTCAAATTTATCCTCTGATAGCAGCTGAATCAAAGCTTCTTTGATATCTTCCTTAGTAGTAGTTTTTCGTTTCTGAACCATTTTGTCTTCCTTCTTCTTAAATCAACACTTTGTTGATTTTTGATTATTGCTTTTTGACTTAGCCCATTATATAATATTTGTGATTTAGAATCAACATCTTGTTGATTTAAGAAAACGAGCTTTGAAAAGGAGATAAACGATATGGCTTATATTGAAATGAAACACAACTACAAGCGTTATCAGGTTGGGGATACGGAGATTGTGGCTAATCGTGATGTGAATTTTGAAATTGAAAAGGGGGAGCTGGTCATTATCCTTGGTGCTTCTGGTGCTGGAAAATCAACGGTTCTCAATCTCCTAGGAGGTATGGATACCAATGATGAGGGAGAGATTTGGATTGATGGTGCCAATATTGCCAACTATAGTTCGCACCAACGAACAAACTATCGTCGTGAAGATGTAGGCTTTGTTTTTCAATTTTACAATCTGGTCTCCAATCTGACAGCCAAGGAAAATGTGGAATTGGCCTCAGAAATCGTGACAGATGCCTTGGATCCAGAGCAGGTTTTGACAGATGTAGGGCTAGGTCATCGCCTCAATAACTTTCCAGCCCAGCTTTCTGGAGGGGAGCAACAGCGAGTCTCCATTGCACGCGCTGTAGCTAAGAATCCTAAAATTCTCCTTTGTGATGAACCGACAGGTGCCTTGGATTACCAGACAGGGAAACAAGTCTTGAAAATTCTCCAAGACATGTCTCGTCAAAAAGGAACGACGGTGATTATCGTGACCCACAATGGCGCGCTAGCCCCTATTGCAGATCGCGTGATTCATATGCGTGATGCCACGGTTAAGAGTGTGACGATTAATGAGAATCCACAGGATATCGATATATTGGAGTATTAGCATGAAAAAAACATATCGGAAAGACCTATTTCAGTCAGTGACGACTTCAAAGGGACGCTTTGTTTCTATCTTGACCTTGATGATGCTGGGTTCTTTAGCCCTAGTAGGACTCAAAGTGACTAGCCCAAACTTGGAACGCACGGCAGGGGATTATCTCCGTAAAGCCAATGCTTTGGATCTGGCAGTGATAGCTGATTATGGCTTGGACAAAGAAGATCAGGACGAACTAAAGACCCTTCAAGGAGCAAGTGTTGAGTTTGGCTATATGGCAGACCTAACCGTTGAAAATGGTGAGGAAGCAGTTCGACTTTATTCCAAACCAGAGAGCATTTCAACCTTTCAAGTGACAGAAGGGCGACTGCCAGAAGCTGATGAGGAAATTGCCTTAGCTGATTTCTGGAAAGACCGCTATCAGATTGGGCAGACCATTACCTTTACTAAGAAAGAAGAAAAGTCCATCGTAAAATCCCAAACTTTTACAATTACTGGATTTGTTCAGTCGGGTGAGATTCTTTCTAAAGAAGATTTAGGAAGTGCTAGTAGTGGAAATGGAAGCTTGGCTGGCTATGGAGTGATTTTGCCCAGCCAGTTTGATTCAGATGTTTATAGTATTGCGCGTGTGCGCTATGATGATTTAAAAAATCTGGATGCTTTTTCATCAGACTATAAGACCAAACGAACCCAACATCAGGAAGAGTTGCAAGACTTACTTGCTGATAATGGTCAAAAAAGATTGGCAAGTATTAAAACAAATGGGCAAAAGAGCCTGAAAGATGGGAAAGAACAGCTCCAAACTGCTGAAAGCAACCTTGAAAATGGTAAGAGTCAGTTAGAGCAGACTGAAAGTCGCTTGAAAACGCAAGAAGAACAAGCGACCGCTTTACCAGAACCGCAAAAGAGTCAAATCGAGGGACATCTGACAAAAGCTAAGGAAGAACTGGCGACTAAAAAAGAAAAACTGGCTCAGACAGAGAGTGATCTAACCAAGGAAAAAGAGAAGCTTGAACAGCGTCAGAAAGACCTTGATGAACTGGCAGAGCCGAAATACCACGTATACAATCGCCAAACCATGCCAGGTGGTCAAGGCTACCGCATGTACAGCAATTTATCAACAAGTATTCGTTCTATCGGAAATATTTTCCCCGTGGTGCTATATATGGTCGCTGCAATGGTGACCTTTACAACGATGACTCGCTTTGTAGATGAAGAACGCACCAATGCAGGCATTTTCAAGGCCTTGGGTTACCGCAACCGAGATATTGTTGCCAAGTTTGTCCTCTATGGTTTTCTTGCAGGAACTGTGGGAACCCTTATAGGAACACTTCTTGGACATTATCTTCTTGCAGGGGTGATTTCAGATGTTATAACAGCTGGGATGGTTGTTGGAAAAAGTCAGGAGTATTTCTATTGGTCTTATAGCCTTCTTGCCCTAGCTTTAAGTTGGGTATCCAGTGTCTTGCCAGCTTATCTGGTAGCGCGGAGGGAATTACACGATGAAGCGGCCCAACTCTTACTTCCCAAACCTCCCGTTAAGGGATCAAAGATTTTGCTGGAACGCCTGAGCTTTATTTGGAGTCGTTTGAGTTTTACTCATAAGGTTACGGCAAGAAATATCTTTCGTTATAAGCAACGAATGTTGATGACCATTTTTGGAGTTGCAGGTTCGGTGGCTCTCCTATTTGCAGGTCTTGGCATTCAGTCATCTGTGGGAGGAGTTGTGGAGCGCCAATTTGAACAAATCCAGCAATACCAGATGATTGTAGCGGAAAAGAGCAGTGCGAGTGAGCAAGAAAAAACAGATCTAGAAAGTGCCTTGCAAGCTGAATCGATCCACGCTTATCAAAAGATTTACTCTAAATCCATTGAAAAAGATTTCAAAGGAAAAGCAGGACTTCAAACCATCACCATGATGGTCA
This sequence comes from Streptococcus oralis, assembly GCA_963527085.1. Taxonomy (GTDB): domain Bacteria; phylum Bacillota; class Bacilli; order Lactobacillales; family Streptococcaceae; genus Streptococcus; species Streptococcus oralis_CV. The sequence goes on along the minus strand of CAURRB010000004.1, from coordinate 43,430 downwards.
CAAACAGAGAAGATTTCAAACCCTTTATCACATTAGAGGAGAATGGGCAAGAGGTGCAGGTCACTGATGGAGCGGTCGTGAGTCAAAAATTAGCCCAACTAGCAGGTGTTACGGTTGGAGACAAGCTGGAGCTTGATGGGAAGGAAATCAAGGTCGCAGCTATTTCTGAAAACTATGTTGGACACTTTGTTTATCTCAACCGAGCGACTTACGAACAAGTCTATGGCACTCGTCCACAAGACAATACCTACCTAGTAAAATTAAAAGAGCCAACACCTTCCAATACGGAGAAAGAAGCTGCTACCTTCATGGAAAAAGATGCTGTTTCTGGGGTCGTCCAAAATGCGACGGCCATCCATCTCTTTGAATCTGTGGCTAGTTCGCTCAATAAAACCATGGCAATCCTTGTCCTTGTTTCCGTTTTACTAGCCATTGTCATTCTCTACAATCTCACTAACATCAATGTGGCAGAACGTATCCGTGAACTTTCCACTATCAAGGTTCTCGGTTTCCACAATAAAGAAGTGACCCTCTATATCTACCGTGAGACCATGGTGCTGTCCCTTGTGGGAATTGCTCTCGGTTTGGTAGCTGGCCACTATTTACATCAATTTTTGATTCAAATGATTTCACCTGCCACCATACTTTTTTATCCACAAGTCAGCTGGGAAGTCTATGCTCTTCCAATCGTCGCAGTGACTGTAATCTTAGCCCTACTGGGGGTCTTTGTCAATCACCACTTGAGAAAAGTGGATATGCTCGAAGCCCTGAAATCAGTAGAGTAATTCACGGTTTTAAACAGTAAATCAGTTGACAAAGTTCCTGCTTCTTGGTAGAATAAGAACTGTCGTAAAGACAAATAACTTCTTCTTGGTTACAGGCATGCCAACCTGTCACTCGGATGAAGCCAAATAAAAAGGAGAAACATCATGGCAATCTCAAAAGAGAAAAAAAATGAAATCATTGCACAATATGCACGTCACGAAGGTGATACAGGTTCAGTAGAGGTTCAAGTTGCTGTCCTTACTTGGGAAATCAACCACCTTAACGAACACATCAAACAACACAAAAAAGACCACGCTACTTACCGTGGATTGATGAAGAAAATCGGTCGCCGTCGTAACTTGCTTGCATACTTGCGTAAAAACGACGTTAACCGTTACCGTGAGTTGATCAACTCTCTAGGACTTCGTCGTTAATCTTGCGTCTAAAACGTTTCTATACTTCGTTGCCTTCGCCTCGATGTACCATCAGTACAATCTTCGGCTTGTCGCCTAGTCTATAAACGTTTTATCCAGCAAGAATAAAGCTCTCTGATTTCAGAGGGCTTTTTGTTTTTATCCGCTTGCTTAGGCCGTGTTCAATTGAGCATATCTTGATAATGAAGCTACTCTAAATTGGGTAGCTTTTTTACTTTTGTCACCCTACCTCGATATACTCAAGTATAATCTTCGGTTACGGTTCCTAGCACTGTAAGGTAAAATAAACCAGATCATCTCCCTTCGGGGAGATTTTTTGTTTCACGAACATTTTTGTACAATCTTCGGCTCGTCTATATATGTCTCTATCCTTGTTCATCTAATAGAAATATGGTATACTTTTTATGAGAATTTTCTAAATTTTTAAGATTCTATCAAAGGAGGTTTTCATGATTTCCAAATTTTCTGGAAGCCGACAGGACCTGCAATTTTTGTTACTTTTAGGTATTTTGCTAGCTGTTTTAGGGATTTCCCTCTTTCTAGCAGTTTCTATGGGATCCGTTGCGATTGATCTAGGCGATACCTATCGGATTATTTTGAGCAGGTTGGGTTTTCCTCTTGAGATAGGAGAGGTTTCCAAGTCCACTCTTGCCATTGTATGGAACATGAGATTCCCCCGAGTATTGTTAGGTTTGATAGTAGGAGCAGGCCTTTCTATGTGTGGTAGCGTGATGCAGTCCACAGTGAACAATCCCATCGCTGAGCCCTATGTCTTAGGAATCTCTGCTGGTGCAACTCTAGGGGCAACCTTGAGCATCATTCTTGGTTTAAAAGTGATGATTAGCCTTGGAGCTTTTCTTGGAGCTATTTTGGCAACAATTGCTGTCCTCATCATTGCCTCTATGCAGGGAAGGATGACGACTTCTAGTCTGATCTTATCAGGAACGGTGGTCAATGCTCTCTTTCTGGCATTTTCCAACTTTATTATCTCAGTTGGCGCTAATGCGGACAGTGTGATGACCATTAAGTTTTGGACCATGGGTTCGCTTGCCGGGACTACCTGGTCTGACTTACTCTTGCCAACTATGGTAGTAGGAGTAGCCTTTCTATTTTTCGCTACCCAGTATCGTGTTTTTAATGCGATGATGATGGGAGATGAGGCTGCTTTAACTTTGGGGATTCCCTTACGCTTCTATTGGTATCTTTATGTGACCATGGTGGCTGTGCTGACAGCAGTCTTAGTGGCAACCTGTGGGATTATTGGATTTGTTGGTCTGATTACTCCACATTTAGCTCGAGGGTTAGTAGGAACGAATTACAAGAGGCTTTTTCCCGTTGCAACCTTGCTAGGTGCCCTCTTTGTCATCTGGGCAGACGTACTCTCTCGTATCATCATTCCAAATGCAGAGCTTCCTATTGGTATTTTCACAGCCTTAGTAGGTGCTCCCTTCTTTATCTACATTGTTGGAGGTAGGCGAAAGGAGGTGAGGGTCTGATATGGACTTGATTTGTCAGGATATCCATTTTGGACTAGGAGAGAAAAAAGTCCTCAAAGGAGTTTCTCTTAAGGTTGAGGGGCATCAATTTCACACGATACTAGGACCAAATGGAAGTGGAAAAACCAGCCTGCTTAAACTCCTCTATCGTCAGGAAAAGGCGGACAAAGGCTTGATAAGCCTAGATGGAAAGCCACTGGAGCATTGGTCACTCAAAGAAACAGCCAAGCAAATGGCAGTTGTCACCCAGTTTAATCAATTGCAGTTTGATTGTACAGTTGAGGAAATCGTCTTACTGGGAAGAACTCCCCACCTCTCTTTTCTACAGAAGGAAAAGGAAAGGGATTATGCCCTCGTTCAAGATGCTCTCGTCAAGGTGGATATGCTTGAGAAGAAAACTCGTCTCTATTCGTCTCTGTCAGGGGGGGAGAAACAACGAGTCTTATTAGCACGCGCCTTGGCGCAAGAACCGACTCTCTTGCTCCTGGACGAACCAACCAATCACCTGGATATCAAGTATCAGCTAGACTTGTTGGCCATTGTGAAGAATCTCAAGGTCAATGTTCTAGCTGTCCTACATGATATTCAACTTGCTTGTCGCTATTCGGATTATCTCTATCTGATGAAAGAGGGAGAAATCCTTTACCAAGGGACTCCAAAGGAGACCATCACCCCTGAGTCATTGCAAACTGTATACGGAGTTCAAAGTCAGGTTACTTGGACCGAGGATCAGCAAGCTATGATTCACTATTTATAAGAATGAAAAGGAAAACAAGATGAAAAAAACACTAAGCATTTTACTCGTAACAGTAGCTACCCTAACCATGGCAGCTTGTGGTAATACTACTACAGAAAAAACTACCACACAGTCTAGCACAGAAACAAGTCAAAAGGCCAGCACAGAGACGACTTATCCGCTAACGGTCAAAACCTATGACGCGAAAGGGAATGAAGTCGAACAAGTCTTTGACAAGGCACCTGAAAAAGTTATCACCAACAATCTTTCAACCACTGAAATCTTATTGGAGTTAGGCTTGAAGGATAAAATTGCTGGCATGCTTAACCCTGATAATGCTGTGACGGACAAATACAAGGACGCGATTGCGACGATTCCTCAAATTGGGGACAAAAAAACAGTCTCACAAGAGACAGTCCTTTCTTATGAGCCAGATGCTGTGATGGGTCGAAATATGATGTTTTCTGAAAAATCCTTGGGGACAGTTAGCACTTGGAATGAAAATAAAATCCCAGTCTATACGCAAAAAGCTTCTCTCTCAACGATTCAGCAAGATTTGGGAAATATCGTAGAAGATGTCAAAAATCTTGGAATGATTTTCAATGTTCAGGACAAGGCTAATGAATACGCAGCCCAATTACAAGCTAAAATTGACGCTGTTAAGAAAGCAAATCCAACAAGCCAAGGTGAAAAGAAAAAGGCTTTGATTATGGTTGCTTATAATGATGAAACCTTTGGTGCCTACAAGTCTGCTTTGCAAGAAAGCTTGTTGAATCAACTTGGTTATACCAACGTTGCAACGGGAACATCAGGCTTGACCTTGGAAAATCTCGTGTCAATGGATCCTGAGTTGATTATCTATGTAACCAGCGACCGCAATAAAAAATTGGATGCTAACGCAGTAGAGTTGATGAAGGCAAATGAAGTTTTGGAAAACGTTCCTGCAATTAAGAATCAAAAAATCATGACCATCTCTTACGATGAGTTGATGGATTATGGTCCAGCAGTGATTGATTCCCTTGAGAAAATCAATGACTTTATCAATAAATAATGAGTTTGATTGGGAAGGGATTCAAGTTAAGGTCAGCCTTCCTTCGACCTATGATCCCAACCAAACCCATCCAGCGATTCTCTTGAATGATGGAAACTTGGATTTTCTATCTTCCCTTTCAGAATCTGTGATTTTAGTGGGCTTGACCTCTAAAAATCGCCTAGATGACTACACTCCATGGAAGGCAGCTGCTCTGAGAGAGGGGACTCTGGATTTTGGGGGTCAGGCAAATGCCTATCATGATCATTTATTTGGTAGTCTTTTAGACAAGCTGCAGTCGCTTTATCGTCTGGACAAAAATCGCCTTGCTTATGGGGGTTACTCACTAGGTGGTTTGGCGGCTGTATACAGTCTTTTCCATTTTGATAAGGTCTCCTGTATCTTCTCTATCTGTGGTTCCTTTTGGTACCCTGATTTTACGACTTATTGCAGGGAAGAAAAGGTGAAAAATTTAGATTGTTTGCTGTATTTACAGAATGGCCAAACAGAAGGAGCCCATCATACCAATCGCTTGGGTCAAGCACCAGCCTATGCTGAGCAGATCCATACCAGTCTTCAGAAACGTTATCTGACTGGGCAGTTTGTTTTTGATCCTTATGGGCATCATGAGCAAGTGGCTGAGCGATTTCTAGCCTTTTCCAACTGGTTGTCCCAAAAATGGAAAATCGAATAAAAGAAATATCCCTTGGCAAAAGCTAAGGGATAATTGTATTTTTTAACCAAGAGTCTCTCTCTTCTTATCTGGATTCCAGATAAAGCTTGCGATAAAGCTAAAGATAATCGTTAGGATACCAACAAACACTGCAAGGATAAGGGCAGGGATGCGGACAAACCACCAGAGTGGGTTTGGTTTTTGATCATTGTGCCATTGCTTGGTTTCTTCGTCCAAACGTTGGAATTCTGCTTGGATACGGTCTGCAACCATTTCAATCCCTTCATCATTCATTTTCTTGATGTCTGAGATATCGATAGGATTTCCAAAGTTCATATCCACACGTTCACGGCTAATCAAGCCTTTCAAGGTCATGGGACCGGTGTAGGTAACCGGCATGATACGAACCTTAGCCATTTTAGCAATCAAGGCTACTCCACCCTTGACATCATTTGAGTGACGGCTCCCACTTGGGAACATGATGAGAGAGCGGTCGCTTTTTTTGAGGACGTTGATAGGGTACTTGATGGCAGAGGCACTAGGTTTTTCCCGGTCGATAGGAAAGGCGCCGCACATACGGATCCACCAGCCAAAGATACGGTTGTTAAACAGCTCTTTTTTGGCCATAAAGATGAACTGTTTTGGCTTGGTCGCAAAGGCCATGTAAACAGGATCCCACCAGGTACGGTGAGGTGCGACGAGGATATAGTTTTCGTCTCGGCTAGGGATTTTATCAGTATTGTGATAGTGGGCATTGCCATTGATGGACCACAAAATCAGCATGACTAGTCCACGCAAATAAGTATAAAACATGAGATCTCCTTCGATTGTATTGCTTTTATTATTATACCTTATCAAAAGACTACTGGCAAACTTTTTCAGTTATCAGCCAACAGTTTTAGATGGGATTAGAATTCTTTTAAAAAAAATGATATGATAGAATTTATGGATAAAAATAAGATTATAGGATTAACCCAAAGAGAAGTCAAGGAAAGACAGGCTCAAGGTTTGGTCAATGACTTTACCGCGTCGGCCAGTACCAGTACTTGGCAAATCTTCAAACGAAATGTTTTTACACTTTTTAACGCATTAAACTTTGTTATTGCTCTAGCGCTGGCCTTTGTGCAGGCTTGGAGCAATCTGGTCTTCTTTGCCGTTATCTGCTTTAACGCTTTTTCTGGGATTGTGACCGAGCTACGGGCTAAACACATGGTGGACAAGCTCAATCTCATGACCAAGGAAAAGGTCAAAACCATCCGTGATGGTCAAGAAGTCGCTCTCGATCCAGAAGAATTGGTCCTAGGAGATGTCATTCGTTTGTCTGCTGGGGAGCAGATTCCTAGTGATGCTCTGGTTCTGGAAGGATTTGCGGAAGTCAATGAAGCTATGTTGACGGGTGAGAGTGATTTGGTGCAAAAGGAAGTGGATGCCTTGCTTTTATCAGGGAGTTTCCTAGCCAGTGGCGCAGTTTTGGCTCAAGTTCACCATGTCGGGGCAGAAAACTATGCTTCCAAACTCATGCTGGAAGCTAAGACTGTGAAACCGATCAATTCCCGTATCATGAAATCGCTAGACAAGCTAGCTGGTTTTACTGGGAAGATTATCATTCCCTTTGGTCTTGCTCTCTTGCTAGAAGCCTTTATTTTAAAAGGCTTACCCCTCAAGTCATCCGTAGTAAATTCGTCAACAGCCCTTTTGGGGATGTTGCCTAAGGGAATCGCCCTTTTGACCATTACTTCACTCTTGACTGCGGTGATCAAGCTGGGCTTGAAAAAGGTTTTAGTGCAGGAGATGTACTCTGTTGAGACCTTGGCGCGCGTGGATATGCTCTGTTTGGACAAGACGGGAACCATCACCCAAGGAAAGATGCAGGTGGAGGCAGTTCTTCCGCTGACGGAAACCTATGGTGAAGAGGCTATTGCCAGCATTTTGACCAGTTATATTGCTCATAGTGAGGATAAAAATCCAACAGCCCAAGCCATTCGCCAGCGTTTCCAAGGTCAGGTTGCCTATCCTGCAATCTCGAATCTTCCTTTCTCAAGCGATCGCAAGTGGGGAGCTATGGAGTTAGAAGGGCTAGGAACGGTTTTCTTAGGTGCGCCTGAGATGTTGTTGGACTCTGAAGTCCCAGAAGCTAGAGAGGCCTTGGAGCGAGGTTCTCGTGTCTTGGTCTTGGCACTCAGTCAGGAAAAACTAGATCATCACAAACCACAGAAACCGTCTGACATTCAGGCCCTCGCCTTGCTGGAAATCTTGGACCCGATTCGAGAAGGAGCAGCTGAGACGCTGGACTATCTCCGTTCCCAGGAAGTGGGCCTCAAGATTATCTCTGGCGACAATCCAGTCACGGTTTCCAGTATTGCCCAGAAAGCTGGTTTTGCAGACTATCACAGCTATGTAGATTGTTCAAAAATCACGGATGAGGAATTGATTGCCATGGCTGAAGAGACAGCTATTTTCGGACGTGTTTCCCCTCATCAAAAGAAACTCATCATCCAAACTCTGAAAAAAGCAGGGCATACAACGGCAATGACAGGGGATGGTGTCAATGATATCCTAGCTCTCCGCGAAGCAGATTGTTCTATCGTTATGGCTGAAGGAGATCCTGCGACTCGTCAGATTGCTAATCTGGTTCTCTTGAACTCTGACTTTAATGATGTTCCTGAGATTCTCTTTGAAGGCCGTCGTGTGGTTAATAACATCGCCCACATCGCACCGATTTTCTTGATTAAAACTATCTATTCCTTCCTGTTAGCAGTTATCTGTATCGCCAGTGTTCTTCTGGGACGGTCTGAGTGGATTTTGATTTTCCCTTTCATTCCGATCCAGATTACCATGATCGACCAATTCGTGGAAGGGTTCCCACCATTCGTTCTGACTTTTGAGCGAAATATCAAGCCTGTTGAGCCAAACTTCCTCAGAAGATCCATGCTTCGTGCCCTACCAAGTGCCCTCATGGTCGTCTTCAGCGTTCTTTTTGTCAAAATCTTTGGAGCTAGTCAAGGTTGGTCTGAGTTAGAAATCTCAACCCTACTCTATTATCTCCTTGGGTCTATCGGTTTCTTATCCGTATTTAGAGCCTGCATGCCATTTACCCTCTGGCGTGTCCTCTTGATTGTCTGGTCAGTAGGAGGCTTCCTAGCCACAGCTCTTTTCCCAATGATTCAAAAGTTGCTTGAAATTTCGACCCTAACAGGACAAACGTTGCCTGTTTATGGGGTTATGATGCTGGTCTTTACGGTGATTTTCATTCTATCCAGTCGTTACCAATCCAGAAAATAAAGAAAGACTGCAATCTGTGGATTGCGGTTTTTTTAGGTGCAAGATTGCTAACTGAAATGTGGTATAATAAGAGGTAACAGAGTTTTGGAAAGAGAGAGAAGATGATTTCAAAGAGATTAGAATTGGTGGCGTCCTTTGTGCCCCAAGGTGCTGTGTTACTTGATGTGGGGAGTGACCATGCCTATCTGCCTATCGAGTTGGTAGAGAGAGGCCAAATTGAAGCTGCTATTGCTGGTGAGGTGGTGGATGGCCCCTACCAGTCTGCGGTCAAGAATGTTGAATCTCATGGTCTAAAGGAGAAAATCCAAGTCCGTTTAGCCAATGGCTTGGCAGCTTTTGAAGAGACTGACCAAGTGTCGGTCATCACCATTGCAGGTATGGGTGGTCGTTTGATTGCGACCATATTAGAAGAAGGATTGGATAAGCTTGCGAGTGTAGAACGTTTAATTCTCCAGCCCAATAATCGTGAAGACGACTTGCGTATCTGGTTGCAAGACCACGATTTTCAGATCGTAGCAGAAAGCATTCTAGAAGAAGCTGGTAAGTTCTATGAGATCTTGGTGGTGGAAGCGGGACAAATGAAGCTATCAGCCAGTGATGTTCGCTTTGGACCTTTCTTGTCCAAAGAAGTCAGCCCAGTCTTTATCAAAAAATGGCAAAAAGAAGCAGCTAAGTTAGAGTTTGCTCTTGACCAAATCCCAGAGAAAAATCGAGAAGAACGTCAAGTTCTTGTAGATAAAATTCAAGCCATCAAGGAGGTGCTCCATGCTAGCAAGTGAAGTAATTAGAGCTTATGAAGCCTTTTGCCCTCAGGAATTCTCAATGGAGGGTGACAGTCGTGGCCTGCAAATCGGTACTTTGGACAAGGATATCCAAAGGGTCATGGTTGCCCTCGATATTCGAGAAGAGACGGTGGCAGAGGCCATTGAAAAGGGTGTGGATTTGATTATCGTTAAGCACGCGCCTATCTTTCGTCCCATCAAGGACTTGGTAGCCAACCGTCCGCAAAATCAGATTTACATCGACCTGATCAAGCATGACATTGCAGTTTATGTCAGCCATACCAATATTGACATCGTTGATAATGGGTTAAATGACTGGTTCTGCCAGATGCTAGGTATTGAGGACACGACCTATCTGCAGGAAACAGGCCCAGGACGTGGGATTGGGCGGATTGGGAATATTCAAACTCAGACATTTGGGGAATTGGCCCAACATGTCAAGCAAGTCTTTGGTCTAGATAGTCTTCGAATGGTGCATTATCAAGAGAGTGATTTGCAGAAGCCTATTTCAAGAGTGGCTATCTGTGGTGGTAGCGGGCAGTCATTCTATAAGGATGCTTTGGCAAAGGGAGCAGATGTCTACATCACTGGGGATATCTACTATCATACAGCTCAGGATATGCTGTCTGATGGCCTGTTAGCACTGGACCCAGGCCATTATATCGAAGTACTTTTTGTGGAAAAAATCGCTGCACTCCTTATTCAATGGAAGGCAGAGAAGGGTTGGTCTGTTGATATTTTGCCTAGTCAGGCATCGACTAATCCTTTCCACCATATCTAGTTAGAAGGTGAAGACAATGAAAAAAGTTGCCATTATTGGAGCAGGGATTGTAGGGGCAACAGCTGCCTACTACCTCTCGAAAGAAAGTGACCTAGAGGTGACCGTTTTTGACCATGGACAAGGTCAGGCTACCAAGGCAGCAGCGGGAATTATCAGTCCTTGGTTTTCCAAACGACGCAATAAAGCCTGGTACAAGATGGCACGCTTGGGAGCTGACTTTTATGTGGATTTGTTGGCTGATTTAGAAAAGTCTGGACAGGAAATCGACTTTTACCAGCGTTCGGGAGTTTTTCTCTTGAAAAAGGATGAATCCAAGTTAGAAGAACTCTATGAACTAGCACTCCAGCGTAGGGAAGAATCTCCCTTGATAGGTCAATTAGCTATTCTAGACCAAGCGTCTGCAAATGAATTATTCCCTGGCTTGCAGGGATTTGACCGCCTGCTCTATGCTTCTGGTGGAGCGAGAGTAGATGGCCAACTCTTAGTGACTCGTTTGCTAAAAGCTAGTCAAGTCAAGCTGGTCAAAGAAAAAGTGAGTCTGACACCTTTAGCATCCGGCTATCAGATTGGTGAAGAGGTGTTTGATCAGGTTATTTTGGCAACAGGAGCTTGGTTGAGGGACATTTTGGAGCCTTTAGGATATGAGGTAGATGTTCGTCCCCAAAAGGGGCAACTCCGAGATTATCAGTTCTCCAAAGACCTAGAATCTTACCCTGTTGTCATGCCAGAAGGGGAGTGGGATTTGATCCCTTTTGCAGGTGGGAAATTGTCCTTAGGTGCTACCCATGAAAATGATATGGGATTTGATTTGACAGTGGATGAAACCTTGCTCCAACAAATGGAGGAGGCAGCCTTACCCCACTATCCAGCCTTGGCAGAAGCGAAATCATCAGGTGAGCGTGTAGGAATTCGCGCCTATACCAGTGATTTCTCCCCTTTCTTTGGACAGGTGCCAGGCTTAGCGGGTGTTTATGCGGCAAGTGGTCTAGGTTCATCAGGCCTCACAACCGGCCCTATCATCGGTTACCATCTAGCTCAACTGGTCCAAGACAAGGAGTTGACCTTGGACCCAGTAAACTACCCAATTGCAAACTATGTCAAGCGAGTAAAAAGCGAGTAAGATTTTACTGAAATTTTAGCAGGTAGTTTAGGATGTCAAATGACATTCCCTATCAAAAATGATAAAATAAGAAAAAATAATCCGAGAATCGAGGAAGAAAGATGCAAGAAAAGATTTTGGTAACTGGTGGTGCTGGATTTATCGGAACCCACACTGTTATTGAGTTGATCCAAGCAGGTCATCAAGTGGTTGTGGTGGATAATCTTGTCAATAGCAATCGTAAGAGTTTAGAAGTTGTTGAAAGAATCACAGGAGTTGAGATCCCTTTCTATGAGGCAGATATCCGTGACACAGATACCCTCAGAGATATTTTTAAGCAGGAAGAACCGACTGGTGTGATTCACTTTGCGGGTTTGAAGGCTGTTGGCGAATCAACCCGTATCCCTCTTGCCTACTATGACAACAATATCGCTGGAACTGTCAGCCTTCTAAAAGCCATGGAAGAAAATAACTGTAAGAACATCATCTTCAGTTCTTCTGCGACAGTTTACGGAGACCCTCATACAGTTCCAATCTTAGAATATTTCCCACTTTCAGTGACCAATCCATACGGTCGTACTAAGCTCATGCTAGAGGAAATTTTGACGGATATCTACAAGGCAGACTCAGAATGGAATGTGGTCTTGCTTCGTTACTTCAACCCAATCGGAGCGCATGAAAGTGGAGACCTAGGAGAAAATCCAAACGGTATTCCAAACAATCTCTTGCCTTATGTTTCACAAGTAGCAGTCGGTAAACTAGAACAAGTACAAGTTTTTGGAGATGATTACGATACAGAAGATGGAACCGGGGTTCGTGACTATATTCATGTCGTAGACCTAGCTAAAGGTCACGTTGCAGCTTTGAAAAAACTTCAAAAAGGTTCAGGTCTTAACATTTATAATCTTGGAACAGGTAAAGGTTACTCCGTTCTTGAAATTATCCAAAATATGGAGAAAGCAGTGGGACGTCCTATTCCTTACCGCATCGTAGAACGCCGCCCAGGTGATATCGCTGCCTGCTACTCAGACCCTGCAAAAGCCAAATCTGAACTGGGTTGGGAAGCAGAACTTGGCATCACCCAAATGTGTGAAGACGCATGGCGTTGGCAAAGCAAGCATCCAAATGGATTTGAAGACTAAGATGATGATTTCAATCATTGTCCCATGTTTAAACGAAGAGGAAGTACTTCCTCTTTTTTATCAGTCTGTGGAAACTCTGCTTCCTGACTTGGGAGCAGAAATCGAGTATGTCTTTGTAGACGATGGCTCAAGTGATGGGACCTTAGAGCTTTTGAAAGCCTATCGGGAGCAAAATCCTGCGGTCCGTTATGTCTCATTCTCACGAAATTTTGGGAAAGAGGCAGCCTTATACGCAGGCTTGCAGCATGCAACTGGAGACTTGGTGGTCGTGATGGATGCAGACCTTCAGGATCCTCCTAGTATGCTACTTGAGATGAAAGCCTTACTAGACCAAAATGCAGACTTGGACTGTGTTGGGACACGGAGAACTAGTCGGGAGGGAGAACCCTTTTTCCGCAGTTTCTGTGCTGACCTCTTTTACCGCCTCATGCAAAAAATTAGCCCAGTGGCCTTACCCTCAGGTGTCCGTGATTTTCGCATGATGAGAAGGTCTGTGGTAGATGCTATTTTAACCCTGACCGAGTCCAATCGCTTTTCTAAGGGACTCTTTGCCTGGGTGGGTTTTAAAACGCACTATCTTGATTATCCAAACGTTGAACGACAGGCTGGCAAGACCAGTTGGAGTTTTAGACAACTCTTTTTCTACTCGATTGAAGGAATCCTTAACTTTTCAGATTTCCCCTTGAGTATAGCCTTTGTAGCGGGACTTCTATCTTGTTTTCTTTCTTTTGCGATGACAGTTTTTGTAGTGTTTCGGACTCTTATCTTGGGAAATCCGACATCTGGTTGGACGTCTTTGATGGCTGTCATTCTCTTTCTTGGAGGGATTCAACTCCTGACAATTGGGATTCTCGGTAAGTATATCAGTAAGATTTACCTAGAAACCAAAAAAAGACCACTCTATCTCGTCAAAGAAAAAAGTGACCTTTCTCTTGTTGAAGGAAAAAAATAACCAAAAAAGACTATAATTTTACCTAGAAATATGCTAAACTAGTAAGTGTGGGAAAAATGAGAAAAAATCAATAACATTTATTCCCTGCTTCCTACGATGGATCTTTTAGAAGTGCACGTGTAGGACAATTTTTGATGGCCTCCAGAACATCGCTGGTCTCAGCGATTTCTCTTTGCAATTCAACTGGATCATCGTAAAATCGAACGATTCCATTATCATGGTAATCAAAGAGTTCAGAATAGGTTTGGCAAAGCCCGCAGGCGATGCACCGTTCGGGTATAAGTGTGACTTTCATATTTATATTGTAATAAGAAAATGTAAAAAAAACAAGGAGTAAGGTATGGAAAAAGAACCGTGGCAAGAAGATATTTACGAAAACAATGAGGAAGAAACAAGATCAGAGCGTCGACACCGGAAACAAAAAGGGAAAGGCGTAGTTGCCAATCGTGTCTTGACAGTTCTAGCTAGCCTCTTCTTTGTAATTGTTGTAGCGATGGTAGTTGTATTGATTTACCTATCAACTGGTGGAAGCAATCGTACATCATCTTTAAAGGACTTCTATGATGCATCGTCTCCTTCTACAAGTTCAAGTTCTAAAGTGGAAGAATCATCATCTTCAAGTAGCAAGGTAGAGGAAACAGCTTCTTCTGAATCAACACCTTCACAGAGCAGTTCGGAAGAACATACTACAGAGGGTGAAGGAACACTTACAGTACAGCCTGGAGAGGGAGAAGCAGCTCTTGCTCAACGTGCAGGGATTTCCATTGCCCAGCTAGAAGCCCTAAATCCTTCTCACATGTCATCTGGATCTTGGTTTGCCAACCCAGGTGATGTGATTAAGACAAGATAGGAGTCGGTCATGAAGACTATTCAAATTGCTATCGATGGTCCAGCTTCGAGTGGTAAGAGTACGGTCGCAAAGATTGTCGCTAAAGATTTTGGTTACACTTATCTCGATACAGGTGCTATGTACCGTGCTGCGACTTATATAGCGCTCAAGCATCAGTTGGATGCAGGAAATGTAGACCAACTTCTTGAGCTTCTTAACCAACACCCCATTAGTTTTGGTCGTTCAGAAACAGGTGAGCAACTTGTTTTTGTAGGGGATGTTGAGATTACTCATCCGATTCGTGAAAATGAAGTGACCAACAAGGTTTCAAGCATTGCTGCAATTCCTGAAGTGCGTAAGAAACTGGTTTCGCTCCAGCAAGAGATTGCTCAGCAAGGTGGTATCGTCATGGATGGGCGTGATATCGGGACAGTTGTTTTACCACAAGCTGAACTCAAGATTTTCCTAGTGGCTTCTGTTGAAGAAAGAGCAGAGCGTCGTTACAAGGAAAATATTGCTAAAGGGATTGAAACAGACCTTGAAACGCTGAAAGAAGAGATTGCGGCACGTGACTACAAGGATAGTCATCGTGAAACCTCACCTCTCAAACAGGCTGAGGATGCAGTTTACCTTGACACAACTGGACTGAGTATCCAGGAAGTGGTCGAAAAAATCGAATCAGAAGCAAAAAAATATATGTCCTAGGGACGAGAGGAGCAGGCTAAATGAAGCCTGCTCCTTTTCTCTCTTTTGCGCGCGTTTCAAAACAGCCTTTTTGGGAGAATTTTGATAAAATAGTAGTATCAATAAAAAGGACGGAAGCATGACAAAGAAAATCATAGCCATTTGGGCCCAAGATGAAAAAGGTGTGATTGGGAAGGAAGATCGTCTCCCTTGGCATTTGCCAGCAGAGTTGCAACATTTTAAGGAAACAACTTTAAATCATGCTATACTGATGGGGCGAGTGACCTTTGATGGCATGGGACGTCGTCTGCTTCCAAAACGGCAAACCCTGATTTTAACGCGCAATAGCGAAGAAGTCATAGATGGGGCGCTCGTATTTCAAGATGTGGAGTCTGTTTTAGCGTGGTATCAGAGTCAAGAAAAAAATCTCTATATCATTGGCGGAAAGCAGATTTTTCAGGCTTTTGAGCCGTATTTAGATGAAATCATCGTGACACAGATTCATGCTCAGGTGGAGGGAGATACCTATTTTCCTGAGGAATTTGACTTGTCTCATTTTGAGACAGTAGCAAGCAAATCTTACACCCGAGATGAGAAAAACGACTATGATTTTACCATCGAATACCGAGATAGAAAGGAAGTCTAATGGAGCGCAGTATATTTGGATTTTTTACAGCTTTTTTGTGTGTGATCTGTATTTTGACTGGAGCACAGGCTTTTCGTAAGAAGCGCTATGGACTGTCTGCTTTACTCTGGTTGAATGCTTTTACCAATCTGGTGAACAGTGTCCACGCTTTTTATATGACCTTATTTTAGATAGAATGATAAATTAGAATGGAAGGAAATCATGCCTACAAATAGGAAAAATGATATGATGGTTTATTGCTCATTTTGTGGCAAAAGCCAAGAAGAAGTAAAAAAAATAATCGCTGGGAACAACGCCTTTATCTGTAATGAATGTGTGGAGTTGGCCCAGGAAATCATTCGGGAGGAGTTGGCCGAGGAAGTTTTGGCAGACTTGTCTGAAGTACCAAAACCAATCGAACTCCTCAATATCTTAAACCACTATGTGATTGGTCAAGATCGTGCCAAACGTGCCTTGGCAGTGGCTGTATACAACCACTACAAACGCATCAATTTCCACGATACGCGTGAAGAGTCAGAAGATGTGGATTTGCAGAAGTCAAATATCTTGATGATTGGCCCAACTGGTTCAGGGAAAACTTTCTTGGCTCAGACTTTGGCTAAGAGCTTGAACGTGCCTTTTGCTATTGCAGATGCGACAGCTCTGACTGAGGCTGGGTATGTGGGTGAGGACGTGGAAAATATCCTCCTCAAACTCTTGCAGGCTGCTGACTTTAACATCGAACGTGCAGAACGTGGGATTATCTACGTGGATGAAATTGACAAAATTGCCAAGAAAAGCGAGAATGTGTCTATCACACGTGACGTTTCGGGTGAAGGGGTGCAACAAGCCCTTCTCAAGATTATCGAGGGAACTGTAGCCAGTGTACCACCTCAAGGTGGACGTAAACATCCACAACAAGAGATGATCCAGGTAGATACCAAGAATATCCTCTTCATCGTGGGTGGTGCTTTTGATGGTATCGAAGAAATCGTTAAACAACGTCTGGGTGAAAAAGTCATCGGTTTCGGCCAAAATAACAAGGCGATTGATGAAAACAGCTCCTACATGCAAGAAATTATCGCAGAGGATATTCAAAAATTCGGTATTATCCCTGAGTTGATTGGACGCTTGCCTGTCTTTGCTGCTCTTGAGCAATTGACGGTCGATGACTTGGTTCGCATCTTGAAAGAACCAAGAAATGCCTTGGTCAAACAATACCAAACCTTGCTTTCTTATGATGATGTTGAGTTGGAATTTGACGATGAAGCCCTTCAAGAAATCGCCAATAAGGCTATCGAACGCAAAACGGGTGCGCGTGGTCTTCGCTCCATCATCGAAGAAACCATGCTAGATGTTATGTTTGAAGTGCCAAGTCAAGAAAATGTGAAATTGGTTCGCATCACAAAAGAAGCTGTCGATGGAACGGAAAAACCAATCCTAGAAACAGCCTAGAGGTGACTATGGAAATCAATACACACAATGCTGAAATCTTGCTCAGTGCGGCAAATAAATCCCACTATCCGCAGGATGACCTACCAGAGATTGCCCTTGCAGGGCGTTCAAATGTTGGCAAGTCTAGCTTTATCAACACCATGCTCAACCGCAAGAATCTGGCCCGTACATCAGGGAAACCTGGGAAAACGCAGCTCCTTAACTTTTTTAACATTGATGACAAGATGCGTTTTGTGGATGTGCCTGGGTATGGCTACGCCCGCGTTTCCAAAAAAGAACGTGAAAAGTGGGGGCGCATGATTGAGGAGTACCTAACGACTCGTGAAAATCTACGTGCCGTAGTCAGTTTGGTGGACCTCCGTCACGACCCGTCAGCAGATGATGTGCAGATGTACGAATTTCTCAAGTATTATGAGATTCCGGTTATCATCGTTGCGACCAAGGCGGACAAGATTCCTCGTGGTAAGTGGAACAAGCACGAATCAGCAATCAAAAAGAAATTAAACTTTGACCCAAGTGACGACTTCATCCTCTTTTCATCTGTCAGCAAGGCAGGGATGGATCAGGCTTGGGATGCAATATTAGAAAAATTGTGAGGGAAAGAAATGGCAAAAACAATTCATACAGACAAAGCTCCAAAGGCTATCGGACCATATGTTCAAGGGAAAATCGTTGGTAATCTTTTGTTTGCTAGCGGTCAAGTTCCTCTATCTCCTGAAACTGGAGAAATTGTAGGAGAAACGATCCAAGAACAGACAGAACAAGTTTTGAAAAATATCGGTGCTATTTTGGCTGAAGCAGGAACAGACTTTGACCATGTTGTTAAAACAACTTGCTTCTTGAGCGATATGAATGACTTTGTTCCTTTTAACGAGGTTTACCAGACTGCCTTTAAAGAGGAGTTCCCAGCTCGTTCAGCTGTAGAGGTTGCACGTCTTCCTCGTGATGTAAAAGTCGAAATTGAAGTGATCGCAGAGATTGGATAAGCTAGTTGAAGTTTGGCTCTGCCAAACTTTTTTTGATATAAGGAGAGATAGATGACAAAGAAACAACTTCACCTGGTGATTGTGACAGGGATGAGTGGCGCAGGGAAAACAGTAGCCATTCAGTCCTTCGAGGATTTGGGATATTTTACCATTGACAATATGCCACCAGCCCTCTTACCAAAATTTTTGCAGTTGGTAGAGACCAAGGATGATGACCACAAACTGGCCTTGGTAGTCGATATGCGGAGCCGTTCCTTCTTTTCAGAGATTCAGGCAGTTTTGGATGAATTGGAAAACCAAGACGATTTGGACTTCAAAATCCTCTTTTTAGACGCAGCAGATAAGGAATTGGTGGCCCGCTATAAGGAAACGAGAAGAAGTCACCCTCTAGCTGCTGATGGTCGGATTTTAGATGGCATCAAGCTGGAACGCGAACTCCTAGCACCTTTGAAAAACATGAGTCAAAATGTGGTGGATACAACAGAACTCACTCCGCGTGAACTGCGTAAAACCATTGCAGAGCAATTTTCAGACCAAGAACAAGCCCAGTCTTTCCGTATCGAGGTCATGTCTTTTGGATTCAAGTATGGTATTCCTATCGATGCAGACTTGGTCTTTGATGTCCGTTTCTTACCAAATCCATACTACCTCCCTGAACTCCGTAATCAGACAGGTGAGGATCAAGCAGTTTATGACTATGTGATGAATCATGAAGAGTCTGAAAGTTTCTATCAGCACTTACTCGCCTTGATTGAGCCCATTTTGCCAAGTTACAAAAAAGAAGGCAAGTCTGTTTTAACCATTGCAGTAGGATGTACAGGTGGACAACACCGTAGTGTTGCCTTTGCCAAACGCATTGCTGAGGACCTTGCTAAAAACTGGCCTGTCAATGAAAGCCATCGTGACAAAGACAGAAGAAAGGAAACGGTAAACCGTTCATGAGAAAACCAAAGATAACGGTAATTGGTGGAGGAACTGGTATCCCCGTCATTTTGAAAAGCTTGCGAGAAAAGGATGTTGATATCGCAGCCATCGTAACGGTAGCTGATGATGGTGGCTCTTCTGGTGAGCTAAGAAAGAATATCCAACAGCTGACACCACCAGGCGATCTTCGCAATGTCCTGGTAGCCATGTCGGATATGCCTAAGTTTTATGAGAAGGTTTTTCAGTACCGTTTCTCAGAAGAGGCTGGAGCTTTTGCGGGTCATCCACTGGGGAATATCATCATAGCAGGGCTCTCTGAAATGCAAGGGTCCACTTACAATGCAATGCAGCTGCTAAGTCTCTTTTTCCACACAACAGGAAAAATCTACCCCTCAAGCGATCAGCCTTTGACACTGCATGCAGTCTTTAGAGACGGTTCTGAGGTGGCAGGTGAGAGCCACATTGCAGATCATCCAGGCATGATCGACCATGTCTATGTGACCAATACCTTGGATGATGAAACACCGCAAGCCAGCCGTCGAGTAGTCAATACCATTCTCGAGAGTGATATGATTGTCTTGGGGCCTGGTTCCCTCTTTACATCGATTTTGCCCAATATTGTCATTGAGGAGATTGGGCAGGCTCTCTTGGATACTAAGGCTGAGATCGCCTATGTCTGCAATATCATGACCCAGCGTGGGGAAACAGAGCACTTTTCAGACAGTGACCACGTGGAAGTCCTCCATCGACACTTAGGTCGGCCATTTATTGATACGGTCTTGGTTAATATCGAAAAGGTTCCTAGAGAATACATGGATACCAACCGTTTTGATGAATATTTGGTTCAGGTAGAGCATGATTTTGCTGGTCTTTGCAAGCAGGTCCCTCGTGTGATTTCATCCAACTTCCTTCGTTTGGAAAATGGAGGAGCCTTCCATGATGGCGATTTGATTGTAGATGAATTGATGCGCATTATACAGGTGAGAAAATGAGTTTCACAGTAGCAGTAAAAGAAGAAATTCTTGGTCAACACCATCTCAGTCGTTATGAACTATCGGCCATTATCAAGATGTCTGGTAGCATCGGTCTCTCGACTTCTGGTCTGACCTTGTCTGTTGTGACTGAAAATGCTAAGTTGGCTCGGCATCTCTATGAGTCCTTTCTCCATTTTTATGAGATTAAGTCTGAGATTCGACACCATCAGAGAAGCAATCTTCGTAAGAATCGTGTCTACACGGTCTATACCGATGAGAGGGTGCAGGAGCTTTTAGCTGATTTGCGACTTGCGGATTCCTTCTTTGGTTTGGAGACGGGTATTGATCCCGATATCTTAGCAGATGAGGAGGCTGGACGCGCCTACTTATGTGGGGCCTTTCTGGCAAATGGTAGCATCCGAGATCCTGAGTCTGGCAAGTACCAGTTGGAGATTAGTTCTGTTTATCTGGACCATGCCCAAGGACTGGCCTCTCTCCTTCAGCAGTTTTTGCTGGACGCCAAGGTTATTGAGCGCAAGAAAGGTGCAGTTACCTATCTTCAACGTGCAGAGGACATCATGGATTTTTTGATCGTGATTGGGGCCATGCAGGCGCGTGATAATTTTGAGCGCGTCAAGATTTTGCGTGAAACCCGTAATGATCTCAATCGAGCCAATAACGCTGAAACAGCCAATATCGCTCGAACGGTTTCTGCTAGTATGAAGACCATCAATAATATCAGTAAAATCAAAGATAGAATGGGTTTGGAAAATTTACCCGTGGATTTGCAAGAGGTAGCGCAGTTGCGGATTCAGCACCCAGACTACTCTATCCAGCAGTTGGCAGATAGCCTGAGCAATCCCCTGACCAAAAGTGGCGTCAACCACAGACTTAGAAAGATCAATAAAATAGCAGATGAACTATAAAACCACGAATCGTTGATTCGTGGTTCTTTTATTATAAACTGGTTGAGTGTTTGGGTTGTACTTTTTGCTCAGGGTCAATGTAGTTGATAGCATTGTTAACAGCAGTAGGTGCTTCTCCCAGTCCTGTCGCAATCAAGTCAATCTTTCCTTCATAGTAGCAGCAGTCTCCGATAGCGTAAATACCCGCTTGGCTGGATTCTTGCTTGCTATTGACGATAATCTTGTGACGGTTGAGGTCCAGACCCCAATTTTTAAGATTTCCGACAGAAGACTTGAAGCCGTAGTTGACAAAGAGGTGGTCTACTTCGATAGTTTCGGTTTCATCTGCTTTGACCTTGGTGATTTCTAGTTTGTCGAGTGTCTTACCATCTCCAAGGAGTTGGCTAGGGACGAACGGTGTCTTGATGGTCACAGATGATTCTTGTAGGGCTTGCACACTATGTTCCAAGGCGCGGAAATTATCTCTGCGGTGAACGAGAGTGGTTGGGGCAATTTTTTCAAAAGCCAATGCCCAGTCAACTGCTGAGTCCCCTCCACCAAGGATGGTCACTTTCTTACCAGCGTATTGCTGGATGTTGGAAACGTGGTAGTGGATGTTTTCATAGTCCTCAACACCGTCTAATTCGAGTGGTCGTGGTTTAAAGGCGCCACCACCCATGGCAATGATAACTGTTTTAGTCAGGTGGCTACCTTTAGAGGTTGTAATGGCAAAGCCTTCTTCTTGTTTTTCAATCTCAAGAACGGTTTCATTGAGATGAATAGGAGTATCAAAGCCGTTTAGCTGTTCAATCAAGCGATTGGTCAACTCTTCTCCGGTTAAGTTTGGAAAACCTGGCACATCAAGGATTTGCTTTTCAGGGTAGAGGATGGCTGGTTGACCACCAAGCTGGGGAAGGGAGTCGATGATTTGGACTTTGGCTTGGCGTAGATGGGCGTAAAAGGCAGCAAAGAGCCCGACAGGACCGCCACCTACAATGGTAATATCATAGAGTTGAGACATGATTTCTCCTTTGTTTTTTCTAATCAGTTTATTTTATCATATTTTTGCTTAATTTAAAATGAGGTAGGATAGGGAAAAAATGGGCAAAAAATGGTATAATGATGAGTAAAGTGTTTTGACAGGGAGGAGGCCAGGGATGAATTTTCAACCATTATCCAATTTGCAATACTGGACGAGTTTGTTTTCAAGCCCTTGGACAATAGTCACCAATCTGATAGATATTCTCATTGTGACTTATATTTTATATCATTTTACCAAAGCGATTGCAGGGACCAAAATCATGATATTGGTCCGTGGAGTCTTAGTTTTTATTCTAGCCCAGATTCTTTCCAATATGATTGGTTTAACAACTATTTCCTGGTTGATCAATCAGATCATCACCTACGGGGTGATTGCAGCAGTGGTTATCTTTTCACCAGAGATTCGGACTGGTTTGGAGCGATTGGGTCGGGCTACTGATTTCTTTTCCAATGCCCCTATCAGTGCGGAAGAGCAAATGGTTCGTGCATTTGTGAAATCAGTTGAATACATGAGTCCTCGTAAGATTGGGGCGCTTGTAGTGGTTCAGCGAGTAAGAACCTTGCAGGAATACATCTCGACAGGGATTCCTTTAGATGCTAAAATTTCGGCTGAATTGCTTATCAATATTTTTATTCCCAATACTCCCTTGCATGATGGTGCTGTCATTATCAAGGAAGACCGGATTGCCGTCACTTCAGCCTATCTACCCCTGACCGAAGATACCGGGATTTCCAAGGAGTTTGGAACGCGTCACAGGGCGGCGATTGGTTTGTCGGAAGTGTCAGATGCTCTTACCTTTGTGGTTTCGGAAGAAACGGGTGGAATCTCAATCACCTATAATGGAGTCTTTAAGCATGATTTGACCTTGGAAGAGTTTGAATCGGAATTAAGAAGAATCTTGCTTCCAACATCAGAGAAAAAACAAGGTCTGAAAGAGCGTTTGCTAGGAGGATTGAAACATGAGAAAAAATAGTCTTTATATTATTTCTTCCTTCTTTTTCGCCTGCATCCTCTTTATCTATGCGACTTCAACAAACTATCAGAATAGCAACAGTGCCAGACAGGTGCGGACGGAGACTTATACAAACACAGTTCTTAATGTCCCAATTGATATTCAGTATGACAGTGATCAGTATTTTATCAGTGGTTTTACATCTGAGGTGACGGTCTTTCTAACAGGCTCAAACAGAGTTGCTTTAGCGAGTGAGATGCAGGAAAGTACCCGCAAATTTAAGGTGACGGCTGATCTTTCTGATGCTAGTGTAGGAACCATCGAAGTTCCTCTGACTATTGAAAATTTACCGAGTGGTTTGACGGCTGTTGCGACACCGCAAAAGATAACAGTGAAGGTTGGTAAAAAAGCAAAACGAGACAATGTCATTGTTGTGCCGGAGATTGATCCTAGTCAGATTGATTCTCGCGTGAAAATCGATACAGTTACTGTATCAGATGAAAAAGTAACGGTTATTAGTGATGAGGAAACCCTCTCCAAAGTAGATCGTGTCATTGCCATCTTACCGACGAGTGAACGGATAACTAGAAACTACTCGTCCTCTGTTCCTCTACAAGCAGTCGATAAAAATGGAAATGTCTTACCAAGCGTCATTATGCCGTTTGACACAACTATGAAAATTACAACAAAAACAGCAACGTCTAGTTCAAGTAACTCGTCAACAAGTTCCTCAGAAGGCAGTTCGTCTTCAACGAGTTCAGAAACAAAATCAGATTCGTCTAAACAATAATAAATAATAGAAAAGGATGATAAATAAAATGGGTAAATATTTTGGGACCGATGGAGTCCGTGGAGAAGCAAACGTAGAACTGACACCAGAATTGGCTTTTAAACTAGGCCGTTTTGGTGGATATGTCCTCAGTCAACACGAAACAGAAGCCCCTAAAGTCTTTGTAGGACGTGATACACGTATCTCAGGAGAAATGTTAGAATCAGCCTTGGTGGCAGGTCTTCTCTCTGTAGGGATTCACGTCTACAAACTTGGTGTCCTTGCAACACCAGCAGTAGCTTACTTGGTCAAAACTGAGGGAGCCAGTGCAGGTGTTATGATTTCTGCCAGCCACAACCCAGCCCTTGATAATGGAATTAAATTCTTTGGTGGGGATGGCTTCAAACTTGATGATGAAAAAGAAGCAGAAATCGAAGCTTTGCTAGATGCTACTGAAGACACTCTTCCTCGTCCAAGCGCCGAAGGCTTGGGAACCTTAGTGGACTATCCAGAAGGTTTACGTAAGTATGAAGGCTACCTTGTTTCAACTGGAACGCCTCTTGAAGGAATGAAAGTGGCCTTGGATACAGCCAACGGTGCAGCATCTACAAGTGCCCGTCAAATCTTTGCAGACCTTGGGGCTCAAATAACTGTTATTGGGGAGACACCAGATGGTCTTAACATCAACTTGAATGTGGGTTCTACACATCCAGAAGCTCTTCAAGAAGTGGTCAAAGAAAGTCAGTCAGCTATTGGTTTGGCCTTTGACGGAGATAGTGACCGTTTGATTGCTGTTGATGAAAATGGCGAGATCGTCGATGGTGATAAGATCATGTATATCATCGGGAAATACCTTTCTGAAAAAGGCCAGTTGGCTCAAAACACCATCGTGACAACGGTTATGTCTAACCTTGGCTTCCATAAGGCCTTGGAGAGTGCTGGTATTAACAAGGCAGTGACTGCTGTTGGTGACCGCTATGTCGTTGAAGAAATGAGAAAATCAGGCTACAACCTTGGTGGTGAACAGTCTGGTCACGTTATCTTGATGGATTACAATACAACTGGTGATGGTCAATTATCAGCTGTTCAATTGACTAAAATCATGAAAGAAACAGGCAAGAGTTTGTCTCAACTAGCATCAGAAGTAACGATTTACCCACAAAAACTGGTCAATATCCGAGTGGAAAATGCTATGAAAGAGAAAGCCATGGAAGTACCAGCCATCAAGACAATCATCGAAAAGATGGAAGAAGAAATGGCAGGGAACGGTCGTATCCTTGTCCGCCCAAGTGGAACAGAACCCCTCTTGCGCGTCATGGCAGAAGCCCCTACAACAGAAGAAGTTAACTACTACGTAGATACGATTGCTGCTGTTGTTAAAGATGAAATCGGAATTGACTAAAGCCTAGAAAACTAGATGAAATCATAAAAATGTGGTACAATTGCATAGTAAATTGTAGCAATGGGAGAGAAAAATGAATCTTAAACGGGAACAAGAATTTGTTAGCCAGTATCACTTTGATGCTCGTAACTTTGAATGGGAAAATGAAAATGGAGCTCCTGAAACCAAGGTAGACGTGAACTTTCAGTTGCTCCAACATGACCAAGAAAACCAAGTAACTTCGCTAGTTGTTATCTTGAGTTTCATGATTGTCTTTGACAAATTTGTCATCAGCGGGACGATTTCCCAAGTGAACCACGTGGAAGGTCGTATTGTCAACGAACCAAGCGAATTTAACCAAGAAGAAGTTGAAACCTTGGCACGTCCATGCTTGAACATGCTCAATCGTTTGACGTATGAAGTAACAGAAATCGCCTTGGATCTTCCAGGGATCAATTTGGAGTTTTAGTCATGAAATTAGCTGTCATTACAGATTCTTCAGCCTATTTAGAGGAGAAGACGCTGCAAAGAGAGAATCTTTTTATCTTGGATATTCCTGTCAATATCGATGGGGAGGAGTATGTGGAAGGTGTTAATCTGACAGCTGAGGAATTTTATCAAAAAATGGCTCAGTCTGCAGAATTGCCTAAAACCAGTCAACCAAGTATTGCCAAATTGGATGAGATTCTTAGTTCTTTGAAAGACGAGGGTTATACACATGTCTTGGGACTCTTTCTTTCGTCAGGGATTTCAGGCTTTTATCAGAACATCCAATACATGTTGGATGAGTATGATGGCTTGACCATTGCCTTTCCTGATACCCATATCACAAGTTCCCCTCTAGGATTTATGGTGGAAAGTGCCTTTGAGTGGGCAGAACAAGGTGATGATTTTGCCCAGATTCAGGAGAAATTGGCTATCCAAATCGCTGATAATTCAGCCTTTATCATAGTAGATGACCTCGACCACTTGGTTAAGGGAGGACGTTTGTCAAATGGGGCAGCCATCTTAGGGAATCTCCTCAGTATCAAGCCTATTCTTTACTTTAATGACCAAGGAGTGATTGAAGTTTACGAAAAAGTTCGTACAGAAAAGAAAGCAATCAAACGTTTGGTGGAAATCATCAAGGAGTTGACAAAAGATGGGGACTACCGTATAACAGTCATTCATGGGAACGCTCCTCAAAAGGCAGCGGATTTACGTCAGCTTTTGATGGAGAGTGGTGTGAATTCTGAGATTCCAATTGTCAGCTTTGGTAGTGTCATTGGGACCCACCTTGGAGAAGGTAGTATCGCCTTGAGCTATACGCCAGTTGTCTAGATTGTTCTGGGCAGGCTTTGTATCTTAGAAATTGAACACGGACTATCTGCCTCTTGAAAAAAGATGCCTGTCTTGCCTTTCATGGAAAGTCAGCGCCATTCCCTATTTTTCATGGGCAGCTAACGTCCTTTGTATCTTGATAATTGAACACGCCTGGAACCCTGTGTGAAAAAGATAGTTCTTCCAAAGAGTAGACACTCCTTGATCAGAACTCCTATTTTCACTTTGTGTTCTTACAGGCTTTGTATCTTAGCAATTGAACACGGCCTATCTGCCTCTTGAAAAAAGATGCCTGTCTTGCCTTTCATGGAAAGTCAGCGCCATTCCCTATTTTTCATGGGCAGCTAACGTCCTTTGTATCTTAGTCAGGAGTAGAGATGAGTATTCGAGTAATTATTGCTGGTTTTAAGGGAAAGATGGGCCAAGCTGCTTGTCAGATGGTCTTGGCTGATCCAGACTTGGACTTGGTCGCAGTTTTGGATCCTTTTGAGTCTGAGTCAGAATGGCAGGGAATTCCTGTCTTCAATGATAAGGCTGACTTGGCTGGATTTGAGGCTGATGTCTGGGTGGATTTTACTACACCAGCCGTTGCCTACGAAAATACACGCTTTGCTCTTGAAAATGGCTTTGCTCCAGTAGTTGGAACAACAGGATTCACTAGTGAAGAAATTACAGAACTAAAAGCATTTTCTCGTGAACAAGATTTGGGTGGCTTGATTGCCCCTAACTTTGCCTTGGGCGCTGTCTTGCTTATGCAATTTGCGGCGCAGGCTGCCAAATATTTCCCAAATGTGGAGATTATCGAGCTCCATCATGACAAGAAAAAAGATGCTCCGAGTGGAACAGCCATTAAAACGGCTGAGTTGATGGCAGAAGTTCGAGAGTCTATCCAGCAAGGTGCAGCAGACGAGGAAGAGTTGATTGCAGGTGCCCGTGGTGCTGACTTTGATGGCATGCGCATCCACTCAGTTCGTTTACCAGGCTTGGTAGCCCATCAGGAAGTCATCTTTGGCAATCAGGGAGAAGGATTGACCCTTCGTCATGACTCCTATGATCGCAGCTCCTTCATGACAGGGGTCAATTTGGGAATCAAAGAAGTTGTCAAGCGTCATGAGCTTGTCTATGGATTAGAACACTTATTATGAGATTAACGCAAATGCCTTCTGAATTTCAGAAGGCTTTACCAGTATTAGAAAAAATTAAAGAAGCAGGCTTTGAAGCCTATTTTGTTGGGGGATCTGTTCGAGATGCCCTCCTCAATCGTCCCATCCACGATGTGGATATTGCGACTTCTTCCTATCCAGAGGAGACCAAGCAGATTTTTCCGCGAACAGCCGATATCGGAATCGAGCATGGAACTGTCTTGGTCTTAGATGGGGATGAGGAGTATGAGGTAACCACCTTTCGGACAGAGGATGTCTATGTGGACTATCGCAGACCCAGTGCGGTTTCCTTTGTGCGTTCGCTAGAAGAAGACCTCAAGCGCCGTGATTTCACAGTCAATGCCTTCGCTTTGGATGAGACAGGCGAAATCATTGACTTGTTCCATGGTTTAGAAGATTTGGAAAACCAAGTCTTGCGAGCGGTTGGGGTGGCTAGTGAGCGTTTCAATGAAGATGCTCTGCGCATTATGCGTGGTTTCCGTTTTCAGGCTAGTCTCGGTTTTAAACTTGAGTCAGAAACTTTTGAGGCGATGAAGACTTTGACTCCACTTTTGGAGAAAATTTCTGTGGAGCGCACCTTCGTTGAGTTTGATAAACTCTTGTTGGCACCTTTTTGGCGAGTGGGTCTGTCTTCCATGATTGAGAGTCGAGCTTATGACTATCTTCCAGATATGGCAGGAAGCCAGGACAAGCTCAACAGACTGTTTGATTTGGAGACTGATTTCACTTTTGAATCTTCCGAACAAGCCTGGGCCGCTCTCTTGTGGGCTTTGGAGGTTAAAGATGCGCAACCATTTTTGAAACATTGGAAGACCTCACGCCAATTTGCCAAGCAGGTTCAGGATTTGCTGACTATTTTGGCTTTGCGAGAAGAAGGAGAGCTGAGCAAGCGGGATTGTTATCGCTTTGACTTGGATTTGCTTTTGCAGGCTGAAAATCTTCGTAAGGCTCAAGGGAAAGCAGTCAATCCACAAACCATCAAAGAAACTTACCAGAGTTTGACCATTCATGACAAGAAAGAAATTCAGATTAACGGTGGAATTTTGATTAAGGAATATGGTTACCAGCCAGGACCAGACTTGGGAGAGATTTTAACAGAGATTGAGTTTGCCATTGTCGATGGAGAGTTGGAAAACGACCGTCAAGCAATCCATGCTTACCTGAGGGAGAAAAAATGAGTGATTTTATCGTTGAAAAATTAAGCAAATCCGTCGGAGACAAGACCGTTTTTAAGGATATTTCTTTTATTATCCATGACCTAGACAGAATTGGTCTGATTGGTGTCAATGGGACTGGTAAGACCACTCTGTTAGATGTTCTTTCTGGTGTTTCTGGCTTTGATGGGGATGTCAGTCCCTTTTCGGCAAAGAATGACTATAAGATTGGCTACTTGACCCAGGATCCTGATTTTGATGATAGCAAGACGGTCTTGGATACGGTTCTCTCTAGCGACCTCAAGGAAATCCAGTTGATTCGTGAGTATGAGTTAATCATGCTCAATTACAGTGAGGACAAGCAGGCTCGTTTGGAACGGGTCATGGCAGAGATGGATTCTCTCCAAGCCTGGGAAATTGAAAGCCAGGTCAAGACGGTCCTCAGCAAGCTGGGTATTCAGAACTTATCTACTCCTGTTGGGAAATTGTCAGGTGGTCTAAGAAGACGGGTTCAGTTGGCGCAAGTTCTCCTAGGAAACCACGACCTCTTGCTTCTGGACGAGCCGACTAACCATTTGGATATTGCGACTATTGAGTGGCTGACCCTCTTTTTGAAAAATTCCAAGAAAACCGTCCTTTTTATCACCCACGATCGTTATTTCCTAGATGCACTATCAACGCGGATTTTCGAGTTGGACCGAGCAGGCTTGACCGAGTATCAGGGAAATTACCAGGACTATGTCCGCCTAAAAGCGGAACAAGATGAGCGTGAAGCTGCCCTTCTCCACAAAAAAGAACAACTTTATAAGCAAGAACTGGCCTGGATGCGCAGACAACCACAGGCACGTGCGACCAAGCAACAAGCCCGTATCAATCGTTTCCATGACTTGAAAAAGGAAGTTTCAGGTGGCGTTGCTGATACAGACTTGACCATGAACTTTGAAACCAGTCGGATTGGGAAAAAAGTCATCGAGTTTCAGAATGTTTCCTTCGCCTATGAAAACAAGCCCATTTTGCAAGATTTTAATCTCTTGGTGCAAGCCAAAGACCGTATCGGAATCGTTGGGGACAACGGTGTCGGGAAGTCAACTCTGCTTAATCTCATCGCAGGGAGTCTTGAGCCGACTAAAGGTCAAGTTATCATCGGTGAGACGGTTCGCATTGCCTATTTCTCTCAACAAATCGAAGGCTTAGACGAGAGCAAGCGGGTTATCAATTACCTGCAGGAAGTAGCAGAAGAGGTTAAGACCAGTGGTGGTTCTACGACTTCCATTGCAGAGTTGCTAGAGCAGTTCCTCTTCCCACGTTCGACGCATGGAACCCTGATTGAGAAATTGTCTGGTGGCGAGAAAAAACGCCTTTATCTCCTCAAACTACTCCTTGAAAAACCAAATGTTCTTCTTTTGGACGAGCCGACCAATGACCTAGATATTGCGACTTTGACAGTCTTGGAAAATTTCTTGCAGGGCTTTGCAGGTCCTGTCTTGACAGTTAGCCACGACCGTTATTTTCTGGATAAGGTAGCGACCAAGATTCTCGCCTTTGAGAATGGTAAGATTCGTCCTTTCTTTGGCCATTACACTGATTACCTTGACGAAAAAGCTTTTGAAGCAGAAACAGCAAGTCAAGTTCAAAAGGCCGAAAAAGAGAAAGTGGTCAAAGTCCGTGAAGACAAGAAGCGTATGACCTATCAAGAAAAGCAGGAGTGGGCAAGCATTGAAGGCGATATTGAAGCCTTGGAAAATCGTATCGCTGCTATTGAAGAGGAGATGCA
Source organism: Streptococcus oralis (assembly GCA_963527085.1). Classification (GTDB taxonomy): domain Bacteria; phylum Bacillota; class Bacilli; order Lactobacillales; family Streptococcaceae; genus Streptococcus; species Streptococcus oralis_CV. The sequence goes on along the minus strand of CAURRB010000004.1, from coordinate 13,321 downwards.
GGCAAATGGCTCCGACTTTGGAAAACTAGCGACTCTTCAAAAAGAGCTAGACGAGAAAAACGAAGAACTTCTTGAAAAATACGAACGCTATGAATACCTAAGTGAGTTAGCATGATGGAAGAAAAAGTCATTAAACGTAGTCCCAAGAAAATCATTTGGAATGCCTTGTTTGGCCTAGCTTCGGTGCTTTTCTTCTTGTTACCTCTCTATTATCTCCATTCGTATTCGCAAAAGGGGACGGGACTTCATACGGTAAGTCTTTTGTTGATGCTGCTTGTACTTTTTTGTGCTGGAGTAGTCATTTATCAGACATACAGACTGTTAAGTTCCGATAAGGAATATTTGAGATGTACAGTTAAGGGGTTTTACTACAAACCGAATCCAAAGAAACCCAGTCATTTCTACGCTTGGGCTGATGTAGAGGAATTTTCCTTCTCTCGGATTCGAGGGAAGTATAGGGATTCCTACCGGATTGAAGTTGATTTTAAAAACAAGGAAAATGCGAAATCCCAATCACTTATAGTCCTACTGAAGAGAAGGTGTTTCCCTTTTCATCCGTCAGCAGATTTGATCATCCCTATCTTTCTACTAGATATAGGTCTTCCTGAAAGGGTATACAAGACCATGAAGTACTATGAAAGAGAATGGCATATCGAACAAAATCGTCAAGCAAGAAAACAGACAACACAAGCTTCGAAAAGCAAATCTTCCAAATATCTATAAGCCCGTTTAGCTTAAAGACAATCAATCAAAAAGCCCTATCCACTGGATAGGGTTACTCTTTGTCTTCTTTTTTTGTTTCCTGATGAAAGATATTTTGCCAAGTTTCATGGCGACGCCAGATACTGGTGTGGACGATGCCATCTAACTCATAGCAAATGAGCTTGGTTTTCTGACTAATGGAAGTGATTTGAATATCCTTAATCGCAGCACTAAGTTCTTTTTCAGACTTATAAGCCTCTTTATCCATCTGCTCTCCATCTTGACGGATATAGAGAAAGTCCTCAGCAAGGAGTTCTTCTAATTGATTGCCTTGGTCGATCAATTGCTCGCGCATGAGTAGTTTTTTATAGACATTGTCCAAAATTTCGTCCTCAGGTATGGGAGCTGGCTCGATATGGACATCGGTATCAAAGACTCCAAAACGCTCTTCCAGCATGGATTCGACCTGGTCCGCAATCTCATGACTTTCATAGACTGATAGGTCGGGATTCATTTCCAGCGTGATATCAAGGTAGATATTGCTACCGTAGGTGCGACCTCTTTGGGACTTGACCTTACTAATCTTTGGAATTTCCATGATGGCCTTCTGGTAGTCTTCCAGCAGACGGTCGTCAAAACCATCTGAAAGACTAAAGGAAGACTCGATAAAGATATCATAGGCTGTCTTTAAGATAAAGAAAGTGATGATGATAGCGACCAGTTTATCCACGATTGGATAATTAAAACTGCTGGCTAGGATGGCAATGGAAGTCCCAAGTGAGGTAACAGCATCGGAAAGATTGTCCTTGGCGGCAGCCTTGAGCGCCTTGGACTTGGATTTCTTACTGAGGCGAGTATTATAGAGATAAACTGCGAACATGACTGCCGCAGAGACGACTCCGAGAGTTGCACCCAGAGGGTCGATAACTGTCTGTTCCCGACTGAGAATTTTTTGAATGGTGTCCCGAAGAACATCAAAGCCAACGTAGAACATGATGATGGAAGTAATCAAACTAGCCAAATCTTCAATTTTCCAGTGACCGAAACGATGGTCACGGTCTGCAGGCTGGCGCGCCATCCGAATACCGATCAGAAGAGCAACATTTCCGATAATATCGGATACGTTGTTGAAACCATCCGCTACCAAACTGGAAGAATGTAGGAGGTGGCCAGTCGCTAATTTTGCCGTAGATAAGAGGAGGTAGGTCGAAATGCTGATAATGGCACCACGTTCCGCCAACTTGAGATTTGACATGGATTGGTTCATCGGGCTTCCTTTCTAGTCATTTAGTATTCTACCATTATACTGGTTTTCAAAGGAAAATTCAAATTTAGTCTTGTTTCATCTGATTTTAACCCTTGAAAACTTTTCAAATTTTGATATAATAGTACTACTCAAGGGAGTAGCTGGCAGAAACCTGTGATAGTGTCGTCATTCCGAATTGTATACTGAAAAGTATGTTTTCCGGCACTATCTTAAACAGCGAGACTTGTTATGATTAACAGGTCTCTTTTTGTTTGTCATAAAACTAAAAGAGAACTTGTTTTGCACACAATGTCAAGGAGGAGACACATGTCAAAAGAACAAAAACGCCAAGCGTTTTACACTCAGAGTCCTGAAGAGGTCTTGAAGTCAGTTGAAGCAACTGAACAAGGTCTCTCGTCAAGCGAAGCGCAGAAACGCCTAGCTGAATATGGACGCAATGAACTGGAAGAGGGTGAGAAAAAATCTCTCCTAGTCAAGTTTATCGAGCAATTTAAGGATTTGATGATTATCATCCTAATTGCTGCGGCTATCTTGTCCGTCGTAACTTCTGGTGGGGAAGATATCGCAGATGCCATCATTATCCTTGCCGTGGTTATCATCAACGCTGCCTTTGGTGTTTACCAAGAAGGAAAAGCAGAAGAAGCCATCGAAGCCCTCAAGTCTATGTCTAGTCCAGAAGCACGCGTTATTCGTGATGGGCATATGGCTGAGATTGATTCAAAAGAATTGGTACCAGGTGATATCGTAGCTCTTGAAGCAGGTGACGTGGTGCCAGCAGACCTACGATTGCTAGAAGCTAATTCTCTTAAAATCGAAGAAGCAGCCTTGACAGGTGAGTCTGTTCCGGTTGAAAAAGACTTGACCGTAGAACTCGCTACCGATGCTGGTATTGGTGACCGTGTCAATATGGCCTTCCAAAACTCAAATGTGACTTATGGTCGTGGTCTTGGTGTTGTTGTCAATACAGGTATGTACACTGAAGTGGGTCATATCGCTGGCATGCTCCAAGATGCGGATGAGACGGATACACCACTCAAACAAAACTTGAACAACCTTTCTAAGGTCTTGACCTATGCAATTTTGGTCATTGCCCTTGTTACTTTTGTAGTCGGAGTCTTCATTCAAGGTAAAAATCCACTTGGTGAGTTGATGACCTCTGTTGCGCTTGCTGTTGCAGCCATCCCAGAAGGACTCCCAGCTATCGTAACCATCGTTCTTGCCCTTGGTACTCAAGTTTTGGCCAAACGAAACTCTATCGTTCGTAAGTTGCCAGCAGTAGAAACACTTGGTTCAACAGAAATCATCGCTTCTGATAAGACTGGTACGCTTACCATGAACAAGATGACCGTCGAAAAAGTCTTCTATGACGCAGTACTACATGATTCAGCTGATGACATTGAACTAGGTCTTGAAATGCCTCTTCTTCGTTCAGTTGTCTTGGCTAACGATACTAAGATTGATGCTGAAGGAAACCTGATCGGGGATCCAACGGAAACAGCCTTCATCCAGTATGCCTTGGACAAGGGTTACGATGTTAAAGGATTTTTAGAGAAATATCCTCGTGTAGCTGAGTTACCGTTTGATTCAGATCGTAAACTCATGTCAACGGTTCATCCATTGCCAGATGGCAAATTCCTCGTGGCAGTCAAGGGGGCTCCAGATCAACTTTTGAAACGCTGTGTTGCTCGTGATAAAGCTGGAGATGTTGCTCCGATTGATGAGAAAGTCACTGAATTAATCCATACAAACAACTCGGAAATGGCTCACCAAGCCTTGCGTGTCCTTGCAGGTGCTTATAAGATTATCGATAGTATTCCAGAAAATCTTACTTCTGAAGAGCTTGAAAACAACTTGATCTTCACTGGTTTGATCGGAATGATTGACCCTGAACGTCCTGAAGCCGCAGAAGCTGTTCGTGTGGCTAAGGAAGCTGGAATCCGTCCAATCATGATTACAGGTGACCACCAAGACACAGCAGAAGCTATTGCCAAACGTTTGGGAATCATTGATGCAAATGATACAGAAGGTCACGTTTTAACTGGTGCTGAACTCAACGAACTGTCTGATGAAGACTTTGAAAAAGTAGTTGGTCAATACTCTGTTTATGCCCGTGTGTCTCCAGAGCACAAGGTTCGTATCGTGAAAGCTTGGCAAAAACAAGGTAAAGTCGTTGCCATGACAGGTGACGGTGTCAATGACGCGCCAGCTCTGAAAACAGCCGATATCGGTATTGGTATGGGAATCACTGGTACAGAGGTTTCTAAGGGAGCTTCTGACATGATTCTTGCAGATGATAACTTTGCGACCATCATCGTTGCAGTTGAAGAAGGACGTAAGGTCTTCTCAAACATTCAAAAGACTATTCAATACCTACTTTCTGCCAATACGGCTGAAGTATTAACCATCTTCTTATCAACCTTGTTTGGATGGGATGTTTTGCAACCAGTTCATCTTTTGTGGATCAACTTGGTAACCGATACCTTCCCAGCTATCGCTCTCGGTGTTGAGCCGGCTGAACCTGGTGTTATGACCCACAAACCACGTGGACGTAAGTCAAGCTTCTTCTCAGGTGGTGTCTTGAGTTCTATCATCTATCAAGGTGTACTCCAAGGGGCACTGGTCTTGACCGTTTATGGCCTTGCTCTTACCTATCCAGTCCATGTAGGAGACAACCAAGCCATTCACGCAGATGCCCTTACAATGGCCTTTGCAACACTCGGTTTGATCCAGCTCTTCCATGCCTACAATGTTAAGTCTGTTTACCAATCCATCTTGACAGTTGGACCATTCAAGTCTAAGACCTTCAACTGGTCTATCTTGGTATCCTTCATTCTTCTGATGGCAACAATTGTCGTAGAACCGCTTGAAGGTATCTTCCATGTTACCAAACTGGACTTGTCACAATGGGGTATTGTTCTAGCTGGAAGCTTCTCAATGATACTTATCGTCGAAATCGTCAAGTTTGTTCAACGTAAACTTGGTCTTGATAAGAATGCGATTTAAAAAGAAAGTCATCTTCGGATGGCTTTTTTTGCATTTGAGGGAAAGAATTAGAAGTTACCCCCTTTTGTGCTATAATAAAGTAAAGTAGCAAGGAGCGTAAGAGAATGGAAAAGAAAATTGTCCGAGATGTCTTATTTTTGTCGCAAGTCTCGAAACCTGCAAGTCAGGAAGACCTTTATCTGGCTAAGGATTTGCAGGATACCCTGCTGGCTAATCGCGAGACATGTGTCGGTCTGGCGGCTAATATGATTGGGGAGCAGAAGCGCGTGATTATCTTTAATCTTGGCCTAGTTCCCATGGTTATGTTTAATCCCGTTCTTCTTTCCTACAAAGGACCTTACGAGACAGAGGAAGGTTGTTTGTCTTTAACTGGGATGCGACCAACAACTCGTTATGAAACGATTACGGTTTCCTATCGTGATAGTAAGTGGCAGGAACAGACCATTGCGCTGACAGGTTTTCCAGCTCAGATCTGTCAACATGAACTGGATCATTTGGAAGGACGAATTATTTAGGAGGAACTCAGATGAAACGCATACTTTTTGAACTTGTTTTTATCGCAACGACTTGGTATGTCTTTTTACCACCCTTTAATCTGACTAGCTGGGAATTCATCTTCTTTCTCTGTGGGCATCTGGTGGTGATGGGGATTTTGTTTAGTTTCCGCAAGGATACCAATCTCCTCAAAACGGTTCATGTACGTCATGGAAAGGTTGCCAACGAACTCAATCTAGAAGGGTTTCATTTTAATAAATTAGGTGGAGGATTGTTGCTAGCTGCAGGCCTTATCTTTGCCCTTGCTGGTTTGGTAAGCCTAGTGACCTCTAGCTTTTTCCAAGCCAAAAATTATGCTAATGTGGTCTCTATCACAGAAAAAGATTTTAAAGATTTTCCTAAGAGTGATACCAGTAAGGTTCCAATCCTAGATCGGAGCACTGCAGAAAAGATTGGAGACCGTTATCTGGGCTCTCTGACGGATAAGGTATCCCAGTACGTAGCAGCAGATACCTATACCCAGCTGACGGTCGATGGCAAGCCCTATCGGGTGACACCTTTGGAATATGCCGACCCGATCAAATGGTTTAATAATCAGTCCAAGGGGATTGGCGAGTATATCAAGGTTGATATGGTGACAGGAAATGCGGAATTGGTAGATTTAAAAACACCGATGAAGTATTCAGACTCTGAGTATTTTAACCGCGATGTCAAACGTCATCTTCGGATTAAGTACCCAACCAAGATTTTTAAAACGCCATCCTTTGAGGTGGATGATGAAGGCAATCCCTTCTATGTAGCAACAGTTTATCAAAAGCGGTTTGGTCTAGGAGTACCTCGTCCTTCATCTGTTATTATCTTAGACGCTACCAATGGAGAAACCAAGGAATACAGCTTGGATGAAGTGCCAGAATGGGTAGATCGTGTTTATCCAGCAGAAGAAACAATCGAGCAAATCAACTACAACGGCAAGTATAAAGACGGCTTTTGGAATGCCTTGATCTCTAAGAAAAATGTAACCCAAACGACAGAGGGATATAACTATCTTTCTATTGGAAATGACATTTATCTCTACACAGGAGTGACTTCAGCAAATGCTGACGAAAGTAATTTAGGATTTATCCTTGAAAATATGCGCACTGGTGAAATCACCAAGTACAATCTAGCATCAGCAACCGAAGAATCTGCCCGTGCTTCCGCAGAAGGGGCCGTGCAAGAGAAGGCCTATAAAGCGACCTTCCCTATCCTTGTCAATCTCAATGATAAACCGCTCTACATCATGGGCTTGAAGGACAATGCAGGTCTAGTCAAGGAGTATGCTTTGGTTGATGCAGTGGAGTACCAAAATGTCATCGTAGCAGCTACGGTAGATGAACTCCTCAGCAAATATGCCAATAAAAATGACCTCGAGCTGGATAATGAAACGGTAGAAAACATTAAGGGAATCGTCTCAGACCTTAAATCAGCTGTTATCAAGGGTGACACCGTCTACTTCTTTAAAGTTGATGGCAAGATTTATAAGGTCAAGGCCTCAGTGTCAGATGACCTTCCTTACCTTGAAAATGGCCAATCCTTTGAAGGTCAAGTTGGAAAAGATAACTATCTCAAGACCTTTAAAGTCAAGTAAAAGAAACCTCGGTATGAACCGAGGTTTTTCAGATGAAATTCTTGGTCGTGGTTGAAAAATATGCTACACTAACAATATGAAAATTTTAATCCCAACAGCAAAAGAAATGAACACAGACCATCCTTGTATCGAAGCGCTCCCTTTGAGGGAAGAAAGTCAGGCAGTCCTTGACTCACTGGCGCATTACTCAGCTAGTGAATTAGAGACTTTTTATAAGGTATCTGCCGAGAAAGCTGAAGAAGAGTACGCTCATATTCAAGCTCTAAAAAATTACAGGGCTAAACATTATCCAGCTTTGAAACTTTTCGATGGTCTCATGTATCGCCACATCAAACGAGATGAGTTAACCGAGACTGAACGAACTTATCTTGAAAATCATGTCCTGATTACCTCGGCTTTATACGGTGTTGTCCCCGCCTTGTCGCCCATGGCTCCTCACCGTTTGGACTTTTTGATGAAGTTAAAAGTTGCTGGTAAGACTTTAAAGAGTCATTGGAAGTCAGCCTACGATGAGGCACTTCAGGATGAGGACTTGATATTCTCCCTCCTATCATCAGAGTTTGAAACCGTATTTTCGAAGGAAATTAGAGAAAAGATGGTGACCTTCAAATTTATGGAGGATAAGGCAGGTCAGTTGAAAATCCACTCAACTATTTCAAAAAAAGCCCGTGGCGCCTTTTTGACCGCCTTGATAGAGGGGCAAGTCCAAACAGTCGAACAAGCTCGCAAGCTCAGTTTTGCAGGTTTTGACTACCGACCTGATTTATCAAATGATTTAGAACTCGTCTTTGTTAAACAAGCATAAAACCAGCTCATTCGAGCTGGTTTTTGCTGGATTAGTTGATGGCTGCAAGAAGGTCGTCCGCTTGTTTTGCAAGTGATGAAGCAGTTGCTTCTTCTAACACCAATTTTCCGTCTGCCCAAGCAGAGTCATTGACACGAGCAGCTGTAAAATCACCAACGACTTGTGTACGGATAAATGGCAAGAGGTCTTTGTAAATAGCAAAGAGTTGATCGTGACCAGCATTGGCTACAGATGAGACAGTAACAAACTTGTCTTGGAGGGCAGAAGCACCACGTGTATCAGACAAGTCAATGGCGCGAGAGAGCCAGTCAAGCAAGTTTTTCACTGTTCCAGGGATAGAGAAGTTGTAGACTGGAGAGAAGATCCAGATAGCATCCGCAGCAAGGACTGCTTCACGAGTAGCAACTACAGCTGGATGAGTTGGACCTTCCAAATCTTGGCTGAAGAGAGGAACAGCTGAGTAATCAAGATAGCTAACTTCTGCTTTTCCAGCAAGTGCTTTTTCAGCTTCAAGGGCCATTTGGTGGTTGAAAGAACCTTGGCGTAGTGAACCGACGATAAATAATACTTTTTTAGACATGATGTGTCTCCTTTAGTTTAAAATTCAAAGAGCGAGCTCTTTTGTTACCATCTATGTTACAACAAATGATACTAATTAGCAATAATTTTGCTCACAAATTTTTAAATTTTTTTAAAATGCGGATTAAGTCTTCCTTTTCGCCATCTTCCAAGATGCTGAGTGCTTCTACGATAGAATCGATATGGTCAGGAAGAACCTCTTCGATTTTTCTGCGTCCTGCAGGTGTTAATTTCAGGAAAAAGGATCGACGATCTTTTGGGTCACAAGTTCTAGAAATCCACCCATCTCGAACCATATTTCGAATGACAACAGTCATGTTTCCAGAAGTGGCTAGCATTTTTTCAATCAAATCCTGAATGCGTAGTTCCCCCTTGCTATAGAGGGTTTCCAAAACTGAAAATTGGGTGGGTGTTAGCCCGTGTTCTTTAGCAGCCTTGGCTTCATAAGGTTTAAAAGTTCGTATGGCTTTATTGAGGACGATAGCTGTTTTTAAGTCTAATTGATTATCGGAAATTTTCTCTTTCAAATATTGTTTCATAAGGCTATTTTATCAATAATGAGAGAGAAAAACAAGAACTTACATTTTATAGGAAAAGAATCTTAGAATGTTCCCGTCTTCACTTGTAATAAAGAAGGAGAGATGGTAAAATAGACGAGTGAAACTAAGACAGAAAAAAGCAAAAAACAAGCTACTTATACAATATGGAATCGGCATTGCTCTGGTAGTACTAGTCATGACGACTTCATTCCTTTATCTGATATCACTCAGCATGAAACCCTATCAAGATGCTAGACTTGAGGGAGAAAAACTGGCCAAGCAGTATGCAGAATTGGAAAAGGCAGATCAGGTTGATTTCTACAATGGTCTAGAGGGCTATTACAGTGTTCTGGGACATAATAAAAAGCAAGAGGCCATTGCCGTACTGATTGAAAAGAATGACCACAAGATTTATGTTTATCAGCTTGATAAGGGGATTTCTCAAGACAAGGCAGCGACGATTTCGAGGGAAAAAGGAGCTAGCGACATTGACAAGATTACTTTTGGTCGTTATCAGGACAAGCCGATTTGGGAAGTTAAGTCAGGAAACCAGTACTATCTGGTTGACTTTGAAACAGGAGCAGTGATCCAATAAGGAGGGCATATGAAACTATCCAAACGTGTACTAGAAATGGAAGAAAGCGTCACTCTAGCTAGTGATGCAAGAGCCAAAGCATTAAAAGCTCAGGGAAAGGATGTTCTTTTCTTAACCTTGGGACAGCCTGATTTTCATACTCCTGAAAATATTCAGGAGGCAGCGGTAGAAGCGATTCGAGATGGACGAGCTTCCTTCTATACAGTTGCTTCAGGCCTACCAGAGTTAAAAGCGGCGGTTAATACCTATTTTGAACGCCACTATGGGTATTCCGTAGCAGCCAACGAAGTTACTTTTGCCACTGGTGCCAAGTTCTCTCTCTACACCTTCTTTATGGCTGTGGTCAATCCAGGTGATGAAGTCATCATCCCTACACCATACTGGGTCAGCTATGGAGACCAGGTCAAGATGGCAGAAGGTGTGCCAGTCTTTGTCCAGGCCAAGGAAGATAATCACTTTAAAGTAACAGTAGAGCAGCTAGAAGCAGCCCGAACAGATAAAACCAAGGTCTTGGTTCTCAATTCGCCATCGAATCCGACCGGTATGATTTACTCTCGTGAGGAACTCATGGCTATTGGAAATTGGGCTGTTGCGCATGATGTCCTTATCTTAGCAGATGATATTTATGGTCGTTTGGTTTATAACGGGAACGAATTTGTTCCAATTTCTAGTTTGTCAGAAGCCATTCGCAAGCAAACCATCGTGATTAACGGTGTATCTAAGGCCTATGCCATGACTGGTTGGCGGGTAGGTTATGCTGTGGGAAATCCTGCAATTATCGCTGCTATGAGCAAATTGACAGGACAAACGACTTCAAATCTGACAGCAGTATCTCAATATGCAACGATTGAGGCGCTGACTGGACCGCAAGACTCTGTTGAAACCATGCGTCAAGCATTTGAAGAACGTTTGAATACCATTTATCCACTCTTGTGCCAAGTGCCAGGATTCGAAGTTGTCAAGCCCCAAGGAGCCTTCTATCTCTTCCCAAATGTTAAAAAAGCGATGGAGATGAAGGGGTATACCGATGTGACAGAGTTTACAACAGCTATTCTCGAAGAAGTCGGACTGGCCTTGATTACAGGAGCTGGATTTGGAGCACCAGAAAATGTTCGTCTCAGCTATGCCACAGACTTGGATACTTTGAAAGAAGCTATTCGCCGTTTGCATCAGTTTATGGAAAAATAAAACTTAGAATCTTCGCTGTTTTAGCGAAGATTTTTGTAACGAAAATCTCGCGATTTTTCTCTAGTAGAACCTAGCTATCGCTGTCTATTTATGGTAAAATAGTGGGTAATGATGTCTTCGGACAAGTTAAACGAAAAAAGGAAGATAGATTATGACAAAACGTGTAACAATTATCGATGTAAAAGACTACGTTGGTCAAGAAGTGACCATCGGGGCCTGGGTTGCCAACAAATCTGGAAAAGGGAAAATTGCCTTCTTGCAATTGCGTGATGGAACAGCCTTCTTCCAAGGTGTAGCCTTTAAACCAAACTTTATTGAAAAATTTGGTGAAGAGGTAGGTCTTGAAAAATTTGACATCATCAAACGCTTGAGCCAAGAAACTTCTGTTTATGTGACAGGAATTGTCAAAGAAGACGAACGTTCTAAGTTTGGTTATGAGCTGGATATTACAGACATCGAAGTGATTGGTGAATCTCAAGACTACCCAATCACACCAAAAGAACACGGAACAGACTTCTTGATGGACAACCGTCACTTGTGGCTCCGCTCTCGTAAGCAAGTAGCGGTGATGCAAATCCGTAACGCTATCATCTATGCAACTTATGAGTTTTTCGATAAGAACGGCTTCATGAAGTTTGATAGCCCAATCCTTTCAGGAAATGCAGCAGAAGATTCAACAGAACTCTTTGAAACAGACTACTTCGGAACTCCAGCCTACTTGAGCCAATCAGGTCAGCTTTACCTAGAAGCAGGGGCTATGGCTCTTGGTCGTGTCTTTGACTTTGGTCCAGTATTCCGTGCTGAAAAATCAAAAACACGCCGTCACTTGACTGAGTTCTGGATGATGGATGCGGAGTACTCTTACTTGACACACGATGAGTCACTTGACTTGCAAGAAGCTTATGTAAAAGCTCTTCTTCAAGGTGTTCTTGACCGTGCTCCTCAAGCCTTGGAAACCTTGGAACGTGATACAGAGCTCTTGAAACGCTACATTGCAGAGCCATTCAAACGTATCACTTACGATCAAGCTATTGACCTCTTGCAAGAGCATGAAAATGATGAAGATGCTGATTACGAGCATCTTGAGCATGGCGATGACTTTGGTTCACCACACGAAACTTGGATCTCAAATCACTTTGGTGTACCAACATTTGTTATGAACTATCCAGCAGCCATCAAGGCCTTTTACATGAAACCAGTTCCTGGAAATTCAGAGCGCGTGCTTTGTGCAGATTTGCTTGCTCCAGAAGGTTACGGAGAAATCATCGGTGGTTCTATGCGTGAGGAAGACTACGATGCCCTTGTAGCTAAGATGGATGAACTTGGTATGGATCGTACAGAGTATGAATTCTACCTTGACCTTCGTAAATACGGTACAGTACCACACGGTGGATTTGGTATCGGTATTGAGCGTATGGTAACTTTCGCAGCAGGTACAAAACATATCCGTGAAGCCATTCCATTCCCACGTATGTTGCACCGTATCAAACCGTAAAATAAATCAAAACGCCCTAGGGGCGTTTTTTCAAAACACTATAATACTAGGAGGAAGGGGTGGAGATCATGTAAAGCACAGCTTAACAAGTGACAGACACAAGGATATACACACTTGTTAAAGGAGAAAATATGTTTAAACCAAATTATCGGAAGAATATCGGTCTCATGGCTGGAGTAGAATTTTTTGCCTTTTTGGGCATTACCAGCTTTTGGATTTTATTTCTCAGTCAAAATGGGATGTCACTTTGGCAGATTGGCTTGTTGGAAAGTATTTTTCATGCTACCAGTGTCATTTGTGAAATTCCCTCTGGCATGTTAGCCGACCGCTATTCATATAAAACCAATCTTTATCTCAGTCGGATTGCTGGGATCGTATCTTCTATTCTCATGTTAGTAGGGCAAGGTAATTTTTGGATTTATGCCCTCGCGATGGTGGTGAGTGCCTTGTCTTATAATTTTGATTCGGGGACGAGTGCAGCCATGGTTTATGATTCGGCCGTGGAGGCTGGATTAAAAGAGCGCTACTTGTCTATCTCAAGTTTTATGTCAGGAGTAGCAGAAGGAACTCGGTCTTTGGGGACCGTTTTAGCGGGTTTTTTTGTCCATGGTCAATTGCACTTGACCTACTATATCATGATTGCCACTTCTATAATTGTCCTATTCTTAACTTGGATGCTAAAAGAGCCTAGTGTTAAAGCGCAAAAATCTGAGCGTCTGACCATGAAAAGGATTATGTGGACTGTCAAAGAGGAGCTGCAGAGAAATCCCAGTCTTTTTGGTTGGATGCTTCTGTCCCAAATCATCGGGACACTGATGTGCATGTTTTATTTTTACTATCAAAATCAACTGCCGGACTTAGAAGGATGGCAGATTTCGATGGTTATGTTAATCGGCAGTGTTTTAAATATCTGGGCAGTTTATCTAGCGAGTAAGATTGGAAAGAAGTATGCAGCCTTAAAGATCTTTCCAATTCTTGTACTCTTAACGGGAGTGACCTACTTACTTTCCTACTTTGGTACGCCAC
>CAURRB010000003.1:0-57533 GCA_963527085.1 Streptococcus oralis | reverse complement strand
CAAGCATAAATTTGACAAATCGATGCCCTTGTAACCAAAAACGAACAGAATCTAACCCTGATGACTTCTTATACTTCGTCTCTTTCAATTTCATAATAACTTCTTTCCATTTAAAAATATATTCTAAAACGTATAGGTGGTATAGGTTTAAAGCCAAATTTTAAGATTTAAAATTTCTTAATTCTGTTCTTTTCGTAACTTATCAGTTTATGATTCTGAATCTTTAAAGAAACACCACTACCTGAACGATATCCTTTAGCACCATAGTAATAAGAAACCTCATAAAAGGCATCTGGCAACTCAGCATTTTCAATCCCATTTGAAATAAATCCTGTCAGTCCGTCTTCACCATCAAAATAATCTTTCTCACCATCTTCTAAAACAGTGTCTTTATATCTAACACTTCCTTTAATAATTCCTTTTTCCAGAAATTCATCAATAGGGAGGTCATATAAACCTTGAAAAGCTTTTCCTTCCTTATGGTTCTTTTCGATGAGGGCATAATAGTCTTGGATATTGTCAGATTCAGTATCGACACTCCAGTAACTACTTACAAATTCCAAATTGGGATTTTCGTATTTCTTGAAAAAACTCTCTACCTTTTCTTTGTTAGAAACACTGACAGGATTCTGGTTGAGTAGCTGATCTGCTATATGTGAAAATTGATGTAACATCGTTTCAATAGTTCCATCGTAGGCTAGTTCTTCACTCGTCCGTCTAGAATTTCCTGGAGATTTAGGAAAATAAATTAAACTGTCACTTACAGTAATCTTCCTACCACTAACTTCTTCAGTATAATCATATTCAATTTCATAATCTTCAGAAGGCCATCTATATCTAGAAAACTTCGTAACCTTCACATCACCTTTAAAACCATATAATTTCAGTGTTCTGCTCGCTGCTGCCTCAATGTCTTTTTGATTTGGTCCAGAAAAAGTAGTATGAAAGGTAGCTACTAAAATGACTACAAAACTCAGAAAACAGGCTGAGAGGATAATTGCGATAAAACTGAAATTCAGCACTAATGCTTTTTTCATTACTACATTCTCCTAGATAAACATATTTAAATTTATTTCACTAATCCAACACCTTCACTTTCAACATCATATCACGTATCTGAGCAGCCAGTTCAAAATCAAGCACTTCGACGGCTTCTTGCATTTGTTTTTCCAGTTTCTTGACGAGTTCCTTGCGCTCTTGTTTGTTGAGGCTATTGATATCGACTTCCTTGTCCTCTTCCTTAGCAACTTCCTTAGTTACGGCGATTAGATCAAGGATAAGTTCAGTAAACCTTAAGTTCTCAGTGAAGTGTATATTTTAATGCCTCTTGCTCCTATTTTAATAAGACAATAAAGTTTTAAGTCTGTTTAAGATTTTTAACACTCTTTATTAAAGTAAGAATATACGCCATTAATTTATTTCTAAAATACTCAATCATAGCGCCAGAAAAGAACAGGGCCAGTGTCATAACTAGAATCATAATGACAAAAATGGGAAATTCTTGTTCTTCAACTAAAGTATGGATGGTTGGTATAATTCTTCTAAAAATAAGAGGATGTACATGAAACAGATAAACCCCCAAAGTTAGTGGAGATACTAAAAGAACTAGTTTCTTAAAAGTTAAGGGAAGATCTTTAATATTCAAGAAGAGTAAAAATATTGCTATTCCTTGCAGTGTGACCGTAGGAGAAATATAACTTCTCCACTGTTCGAAACCAAGCCAGCACAATATAAAAGTTAAACTAGTTAGAAATAAAATGAATCCACTAACATTACGTAATTGAAAACGACTTTCGTAATTTGATTTTCTAATTATTGCTCCTATAGTGTACAAAAGAATCATCCATAATACACTATATCCACCCCACAAGCCCAGAATATCTTGTTTAAATACCGTGGGTATGACAGAAAAGTATATAAATGCTCCACTAACAATTGGAAGCAATTGTTCTTTTTTCAATGTCAGCACTGCTTGATTCAAAAATGGTGCAATTAAGACTAAACCAAAATAGCAACTCATATACCAATACTGTCCATGACTTATTGGAGTTAAAGCTGAAAACCAATCACTTAAGTTAACAGATGATTTTGAAAAAATAGCAAATACAAAAGTAATTGAAATAGTATAGAAAATAATCTGTATCCAAAAACTAAACATTTTTTTATAACTAAATTGTGAATAAAGACCGACATACCCACTGATTAAAATATAAATATTTACAGCTGAATATGAGAAAGCTTCTAAAAAATTTGCAAAAATATAGTAAAGATCTTTTTGACTATCAACTTTCTCCAAAATTCCTCCCATACCTAAAACATGTAAGTTGCAAATCATCAACATAGCTAGAATTCTACAACATTCAATGCCTATGTGTTTAGTTTTTTTTGCTGTCATATTATGTCTTTCTATATATTTCTATTTCTTTATAATTTTTTCAGTTTAACGCCTTGACTTCCAGCATCATATCGCGGATCTGAGCAGCCAGTTCAAAGTCAAGCACTTCGACGGCTTCTTGCATTTGTTTTTCAAGTTTCTTGACGAGTTCTTTGCGCTCTTGTTTGTTAAGGCTATTGATATCGACTTCCTTGTCCTCTTCCTTAGCAACTGCCTTGGTTACGGCGATTAGGTCACGAATTTCTTTCTTAATAGTTTGTGGCACAATACCATGCTCTTCATTATAGGCCATCTGGATTTTCCGACGACGGGCTGTTTCATCGATAGCTTTTTGCATAGACTGAGTCATAGTATCAGCGTACATGATAACATGCCCTTCGCTATTACGAGCAGCACGTCCAATGGTTTGAATCAATCCGCGTTCGTTACGAAGGAAACCTTCCTTGTCAGCATCTAGAATAGCAACCAAGCTTACCTCGGGAACGTCAATTCCTTCGCGGAGCAGGTTGATTCCAACCAAAACATCAAAAACACCCAAACGTAGGTCACGGATAATCTCCGTCCGCTCCAAGGTCTTAATGTCCGAGTGCATGTACTTAACCTTGATGCCCATTTCCTTGAAGTAGTCGGTTAAGTCTTCAGCCATTTTCTTAGTCAAAGTGGTGATAAAGGTCCGTTCATTCTTTTCAACACGGGCATTGATTTCACCTAGGAGGTCATCAATCTGTCCCATAGTCGGACGGACTTCCACCTCTGGGTCTAGAAGTCCTGTCGGACGAATGATTTGCTCAATCACTGTCTCGGTCTGTTCATTTTCGTAGTCACCTGGTGTTGCTGAAACGTAAACAATCTGGTGCACATGACTTTCAAACTCCTCCCGACGAAGAGGACGATTATCCAAGGCAGACGGCAAACGGAAACCATAATTGACCAACATTTCCTTACGAGAACGGTCTCCATTGTACATGCCCTTGATCTGCCCCATGGTCATGTGACTTTCATCAATCATGATCAAGAAATCATCTGGGAAGAAGTCGAGAAGCGTATAAGGAGGCTCTCCTTCGCTACGACCATCCATGTGACGAGAATAGTTTTCAACACCGTTGGTATAACCCATCTCACGCAGCATTTCGATATCGTACTCTGTCCGCTGTTTCAAACGCTGGGCTTCTAGCAGTTTGCCTTCCTTCTCAAAGACAGCTAACTGCTCTTCCAACTCTGCCTGAATCTTAGCAATCGCAACCTCCATATGGTCGTCATTGGTCACAAAGTGAGTGGCAGGGAAAATCGCCAAATGATCCACTTCTCCCAATACCTGACCTGTCAAAGCCTCAACTTCGCGGATACGGTCAATCTCATCCCCGAAAAACTCTACTCGAAAAGCGTGTTCATCACGGGAAGCTGGGAAAATCTCCACCACATCCCCGCGAACGCGAAATCTTCCCCGTTGGAAATCAATATCATTGCGTTCAAACTGAATATCCACCAAGTCATTCAAGAGTTTATCACGAGAAATCTCCAGACCTGGACGGAGACTAACGACACTATCAGCATATTCCTTGGGCGAACCCAAACCATAGATACAAGAAACAGAAGCCACGACGATGACATCGTTACGCTCCAGAAGAGCCGAAGTCGCTGAGTGACGGAGCTTGTCAATCTCATCATTGACAGAGCTGTCCTTCTCAATATAGGTATCGCTCGAAGGGACATAAGCCTCGGGTTGGTAATAATCATAGTAAGACACGAAGTACTCAACAGCATTTTCAGGGAAAAATTCCTTGAACTCCCCATAGAGCTGACCAGCTAGTGTTTTGTTGTGGGCAATGACCAAAGTTGGTTTATTGACTTTGGAAATGACCTGACTCATGGTATAAGTCTTCCCAGTACCAGTCGCGCCCATCAGAATCTGTGCTTTTTCTCCGCCCTCGATATTATCGACCAACTGCTCAATCGCTTGGGGTTGATCTCCTGATGGTTCATATTTTGATACTAGTTTAAATTGATTGTCTGTAATTCGATTTATCATGATTGCCTCATCTGCATTTTTCTATCCTTCTATTTTACCATAAATTTACTTTTCAGACTCTACTCTAAGTTGATAAGAGCAAGGATTCTATGTTACATTTCCTTACATAAAATCCATAAAATTTGCCTTTTCATTCATTTTCTGATATAATGGGAAAATATTCGGAAAAGGAGACTAAAAATGAAGAAAAAAATACTAGCATGTTTGCTCATTTTATTTCCCATTTTCTCACTAGGTATGGCAAAAGCTGATACTGTTAAGATTGTGTCTGATACAGCTTACGCACCTTTTGAGTTTAAAGATTCAGATCAAACCTATAAGGGAATTGATGTTGATATTATCAATAAAGTCGCAGAAATCAAAGGATGGAACATCCAAATGTCTTATCCTGGCTTTGATGCAGCTGTAAATGCAGTGCAGTCAGGTCAGGCAGATGCTATTATGGCAGGTATGACAAAAACAAAAGAACGTGAAAATGTCTTTACCATGTCTGATACCTATTATGATACAAAAGTTGTCATTGCCACCACAAAGGCAAATAAAATCACCAAATATGAGGAACTTAGCGGGAAAACAGTTGGAGTTAAGAACGGAACTGCTGCTCAACGTTTCCTCGAAAGTATCAAAGATAAATACGGTTTCTCTATTAAAACCTTTGATACAAGTGATTTGATGAATAACAGTCTAAGTGCTGGTGCTGTAAATGCCATCATGGATGATAAACCTGTTATTGAGTATGCGATTAATCAAGGACAAGATCTCAGCATCAATATGGATGGTGAGGCTGTTGGAAGCTTTGCTTTTGGTGTCAAGAAAGGGAGCAAGTATGAACACTTGGTTACCGAGTTTAATGAAGCCCTAGCACAAATGAAGAAGGATGGTAGCTTGGAGCAAATCATCCAAAAATGGACAGCTTCTACAACTACGGCAACCCCAACGACAACTACTGCTGCTGGACAAAAAGCTACTCCTGTGAAAAGCAAGTACATTATTGCCAGCGACTCATCTTTTGCCCCATTCGTCTTTCAAAATTCAAGCAATCAATACACCGGTATTGATATGGACCTTATCAAGGCCATTGCCAAAGATCAAGGTTTTGAAATTGAAATTACCAACCCAGGATTTGACGCAGCCATTAGTGCTGTTCAAGCAGGACAAGCAGATGGTATCATTGCTGGCATGTCTGTAACAGATGCCCGTAAGGAAACCTTCGACTTCTCAGAATCCTACTACACAGCAAATACGATTCTCGGCGTGAAAGAATCAAGCACCATCGCTTCTTATGAGGACCTCAAGGATAAAACTGTCGGTGTTAAAAACGGAACCGCTTCTCAAACCTTCCTTACTGAGAATCAAAACAAATACGGCTATAAGATTAAAACCTTTGCAGATGGCGCATCAATGTATGACAGTCTGAATACTGGATCTATCGATGCCGTGATGGATGATGAGCCAGTTCTCAAATATTCTATCAGCCAAGGTCAAAAATTGAAAACGCCAATCGCTGGAACTCCAATCGGAGAAACAGCCTTTGCGGTTAAAAAAGGAACAAACCCAGAATTGATCCAGATGTTCAATAATGGACTTGCGAACCTCAAAGCTAACGGAGAATTCCAAAAGATTCTTGACAAGTATTTAGCTAGCGAAACTTCAACTGACTCTACAAGTACGGTTGACGAAACAACTATCTGGGGCTTGCTTCAAAATAACTACAAACAACTTCTTAGTGGACTTGGAATCACTCTTGCTCTAGCGCTTATTTCATTTGCAATTGCCATTGTCATCGGGATTATCTTCGGTATGTTTAGCGTTAGCCCATACAAATCACTTCGTCTTATCTCTGAGATTTTCGTTGATGTTATCCGTGGTATCCCATTGATGATTCTTGCAGCCTTCATCTTCTGGGGTATTCCAAACTTCATCGAGTCCATTACAGGCCAACAAAGTCCAATCAATGACTTTGTAGCTGGTACTATCGCCCTCTCACTCAATGCAGCTGCTTATATCGCTGAAATTGTTCGTGGTGGGATCCAAGCTGTTCCAGTTGGCCAAATGGAGGCCAGCCGCAGTCTTGGTATCTCTTATGGAAAAACCATGCGTAAGATTATCTTGCCACAAGCAACTAAATTGATGTTGCCAAACTTTGTCAACCAATTCGTTATCGCTCTTAAAGATACAACCATCGTATCTGCTATCGGTTTGGTTGAACTCTTCCAAACTGGTAAGATTATCATTGCCCGTAACTACCAAAGTTTCAAGATGTATGCAATCCTTGCTATCTTCTATCTTGTAATTATCACGCTTTTGACTAGACTAGCGAAACGCTTAGAAAAGAGGATTCGTTAATGGCAAAACTAAAAATTGATGTAAATGATTTGCATAAGTATTATGGAAAAAACGAAGTTTTAAAAGGCATTACTACTAAGTTCTATGAAGGAGATGTTGTCTGTATCATCGGTCCTTCCGGTTCTGGTAAATCCACCTTCCTCCGTAGCCTTAACCTTCTCGAGGAGGTAACGAGTGGCCACATCACAGTAAATGGTTATGATCTGACTGAAAAATCAACCAATGTCGACCATGTTCGTGAAAACGTGGGAATGGTCTTCCAACATTTCAACCTCTTCCCTCACATGTCAGTCCTAGAAAATATCACTTTTGCACCTATTGAACACAAACGAATGACCAAAGAAGAAGCTGAGAAATTGGGGATGGAGTTGCTGGAGAAAGTCGGTCTTGCAGACAAAGCTAATGCTAACCCAGATAGCCTATCAGGTGGTCAAAAACAGCGTGTAGCTATCGCTCGTGGACTTGCCATGAATCCTGATATCATGCTCTTTGATGAACCAACTTCTGCCCTTGACCCTGAAATGGTCGGAGACGTACTAAACGTTATGAAGGAATTGGCAGAGCAAGGCATGACTATGATTATCGTAACCCATGAGATGGGATTTGCTCGCCAGGTGGCCAACCGTGTTATCTTTACGGCTGATGGTGAATTCCTGGAAGATGGAACTCCAGATCAAATCTTCGATAACCCACAACACCGTCGTCTAAAAGAGTTCTTGGACAAGGTCTTAAATGTATAAAACAAAACTGTAAGGCTCTCCTTACAGTTTTTAATTGCGTATTGGATTTTTTGTTTTTTTTGAAAATTATGATAAAATAAAAACTATGATAATGAGGAAATCTCATCCCTAGTCCAACTAGGAAAAAATATAGAAATTAGGTAGCTAGATGTCATCAAAGGTTATTGTTACAATTTTCGGTGCGAGTGGAGATTTAGCTAAACGCAAACTCTACCCTTCCCTTTTCAGACTCTATAAATCAGGCAATCTCTCTGAGCATTTTGCTGTTATTGGAACAGCTCGTAGACCTTGGAGTAAGGAATATTTTGAATCTGTAGTTGTCGAATCCATCCTTGATTTGGCAGATAGTACCGAGCAAGCCCAAGAATTCGCTAGCCACTTCTACTATCAAAGCCATGATGTGAATGATACGGAACATTACATTGCCTTGCGTCAATTACAAGCTGAGCTCAACGAAAAATACCAAGCTGAACACAATAAACTCTTCTTCTTGTCCATGGCACCCCAGTTCTTTGGAACTATCGCCAAGCACCTCAAATCTGAAAACATTGTTGATGGCAAAGGTTTTGAGCGCTTGATCGTTGAGAAACCATTTGGCACAGACTACGAAACAGCGAGCAAACTCAATGAAGATCTCCTTGCTGCCTTTGATGAGGAGCAAATCTACCGTATCGACCATTACTTAGGTAAAGAGATGATTCAGAGTATCTTTGCTGTTCGTTTTGCCAACATGATCTTTGAGAATGTTTGGAACCGTGAGCACATTGATAATGTACAGATTACCTTTGCGGAACGCTTGGGTGTTGAAGAACGCGGTGGCTACTATGATCAATCTGGTGCCCTTCGTGATATGGTGCAAAACCATACTCTCCAACTCCTCTCTCTTCTAGCCATGGACAAACCAGCTAGTTTTACAAAAGATGAGATTCGTGCTGAAAAGATAAAGGTCTTTAAAAACCTCTATCATCCAACTGAGGAAGAACTGAAAGAACAGTTTATCCGTGGTCAATATCGCTCTGGTAAAATCGATGGCATGAAATACATTTCCTATCGTAGCGAGCCAAATGTCGATCCTGAATCTACAACAGAAACCTTTGCATCTGGTGCCTTCTTTGTAGACAGCGATCGTTTCCGTGGTGTTCCCTTCTTCTTCCGTACAGGGAAACGCCTGACTGAAAAAGGGACTCATGTCAATATCGTCTTTAAGCAAATGGACTCTATCTTCGGAGAACCACTTGCTCCAAACATTTTGACCATCTATATCCAACCAACTGAAGGATTCTCTCTCAGCCTAAATGGGAAGCAAGTCGGAGAAGAATTTAACCTGGCGCCAAGCTCTTTAGATTATCGTACAGATGCTACCGCTACTGGGGCTTCACCAGATCCATACGAAAAGCTAATCTACGATGTCTTGAACAACAATTCTACCAACTTTAGCCACTGGGATGAGGTGAGCGCTTCTTGGAAATTGATTGACCGTATCGAAGAGCTCTGGGCTCAAAATGGAGTTCCGCTCCACGACTACAAGTCTGGAAGCATGGGACCACAAGCTAGCTTTGACTTACTTGAGAAGTATGGAGCCAAATGGACCTGGCAACCAGATATCGCCTATCGTGAAGATGGCCGTTTAGAATAGCAAAAATATCCTGCAAGATTGACTTGCAGGATATTTATTTTGTATTAAATCAAGCCTTCTAAGAGACCCTTCATAAAGTTTTCTGAGTTAAATTCCCCTATATCATCGATTTTTTCACCGAAACCAATCAATTTTACTGGGATATTGAGTTCTTCGCGGATAGCCAGAACAACACCACCTCGGGCAGTTCCGTCAATTTTTGTCAAAACAATTCCAGTCAATGGTGTTATCTTAGAAAATTCCTTAGCTTGTACCAAGGCATTCTGTCCAGTTGAAGCATCGAGTGCCAGGAAAGTTTCATGAGGTGCTTCAGGAACGACACGTTTGATGATGCGACCAATCTTTTCCAACTCAGCCATAAGGTTGTCCTTGTTTTGCAGACGACCTGCTGTATCAATCATGAGAATATCAATCCCTTCAGCTACAGCACGTTCCATCCCATCAAAGACCACACTAGCAGGGTCAGCCTTTTCTGGTCCCGTCACAACAGGAACATCCACACGTCGACCCCATTCAGCTAGCTGGGCCACAGCACCCGCACGGAAGGTATCTGCTGCAACCAGCATGACTTTCTTGCCAGCTTGTTTGTAGCGATGAGCCAATTTCCCGATAGAAGTTGTCTTCCCAACACCATTAACACCAACAAAGAGCATGACGGTCAAACCATCTTGGAAGTGGATACGTTCATCGTAGTTGCCATCCTTCTCATAGAGTTCAACCAATTTCTCGATAATGACACGACGAAGTGCGTCAGGCTTCTTAGCGTTTTCGAGTTTAGCTTCATAGCGTAGTTCTTCTGTTAAGTTTGAAGCGACCTGCACACCGACGTCGCTCATGATGAGCAGTTCTTCCAATTCCTCGAAGAATTCTTCATCGACAGAACGGAAGTTGGCAAAGAAGGCATTCAAACGAGCACCGAATCCTGTACGGGTTTTCTTGAGACTGCGGTCATATTTTTCCTGTACGGTTTCTTCAACCTGAGGAAGTTCTTCTTCTACTACTTCAGAAGCTAACCCTTCTTCGAACTCTACAGTTTCTTGGTTCTCTTCTTCTAGAATTTCTTCCGGCTCTTGGAATTGTTCCAATTCATCAGATTCTAGCTCAAGCTCTTCCTGAGCAGTTTCTTCGACTGCTTCTGGTTCAATCACTTCTTCTGTTGAGACTTGAGGAATTTCTTCTTGAGCGGGTGTTTCTTCCACTTTGTCTCTTGCTGTCTCTTCCTGAGAAGTTTCTTCGACTGCCGTTTGGTTCTCTTCAACCTCTTCTGACAAATCAAGATTTTCCAGTGCTTCTTTTACAATATCTTCGATTTTCGGCTCTTCTTTTTTTCCGAATAGACGGTCAAATAATCCCATATTTTAGTTCTCCTTTAGCACGTATTCTTCGATAGCCCAGGCAACGGCTTCCTCGTCGTTGGTCATTGGGGTAATCACATTGGCAACTTCCTTAACTGCTGGAACAGCATTTTGCATAGCAACTCCCAGACCTGCCCATTCAATCATGGAAAGGTCATTGGCCTCGTCCCCACAAGCCATGACTTGACTTTGGTCGATTCCCAAGTGTTTAATTAATTTCGCTAAACCTGTTGCCTTGTGGACGTTTTTCGGCGACCATTCCAATAAGAGTTCACGCGATTTGAAGATTTCATATTGGTCAAACAATTCTGGAGAAATCTGTTGAATCGCTGCATCCAAAGGTTCTTGGGCAAAAGCAGTCACGCATTTATTATACGTCATCTGACTAGATAGATCTTCAAAAGCGACAGGTACGAAAGTCAGGGCTGGGTTGAACTTAGCATAGAGACTTTCTTGGTCTGACTGGATTTGATAGACGGTTCCTTCTGAAATAGCATCTAACGGTAATCCGAGTTTTTCAGTTTCCTCGTACAAGCGTGCCACATCGTCGATTGAAAAGACGGTTTTATCGAGAATCTCTCCAGTATTTTTCTGTACTAGACCACCATTAAAGGTGATGGTGTACTCATCCTCCTGACCATCAGTCCCTAGCTCATGGAGAAAGAAATCCATAGCCTTCAGAGGACGTCCCGTTGTCAGAACGACCTTGATGTCACGGTCACGCGCAGCTTTGAGGACCGCCTTGGTACGATCTGTCAGCTTTTTATCCGTTGTCAGCAAAGTACCGTCCAAATCCAGTGCAATCAATTTAATATCTGCCATTACAAACCCTCCATATAAGCCATCACTGATTGGTCCTTATGGTGGCCAATCACTGCTTCTGCTAATTCTAAAATCTCTGGTCGCGCATTTTCAGGAGCGATTGGGTGCCCAACAACCTGCATCATATGAAGGTCATTGAGATTATCGCCAAAAGCCATAACCTGATCCATGGTCAGACCAAGTTTTTTTGCCAGCTCAACAATAGCTACACCCTTATCAACATAGTCCAAGACAATATCAATGGATTCAAAACCAGTTGTCATGGCTTTCACACCAGGAACATTTTCGTTGACCCAGGCCTCACCAACTTCTATCGTTTCTTCTGTGAAGTTGGTGGTGAATTTAAAAATCTCATCCGTGATATCTTCTAAACTCGCTACTTTTTGAATGTTTTCATTGTAGTGACGACTAAACATCAGATAGATCTCATCCACTGTATCCAATACATAACAAGCTTTTTTCCCAGTCAAGAGCATTTTTCTTTCATCAAAATAGGGCGATTTCTTTAAAGCTTCAAAAGTGCTCAAGTAAAAATCCCGAGACATAGTAGCCTCATACATATCCTCACCATGAAACTCAACATAGCTCCCATTTTCAGCTATAAAAATCACTTCATCACGCACATCTGCAAACAACTTTTTCAGGGACAGGATACCACGACCTGAAGCCACTGCAAAATAAATTCCCTTTTCCTTGTAGGAAACAAGTACGTTTTTAAGGCGTTCCATATCAAACCGACCCTCTCCATCTAGAAAGGTTCCATCCATATCGGTTGCTACAAGTTTAATCATAAAATCCTTCATTCTCCAATTGATAAATCTATCTTCTATTATACCATAGATAAGTTTAAAAAGGTCCAGTACAGTAGGATAGCACTACTTTTTCGGAGAAACTTCAAAGGGCCTAAAAATTAGAATAGTAGAACTTTTTTCAGATAGTTTAAAAAGTTTGTATTCCCCTACCCTTTTCTCTATAATGGAGAGAAAGGAGATGACTATGACAGAAATAAAACATGAAATTGATGCTAACTTTGCAGGCCGACTCAATATCCTACGCGCAGGTGTTCTAGGAGCCAATGATGGAATTATTTCCATTGCTGGAGTCGTTATCGGTGTTGCCAGTGCGACAAGCAATATCTGGATTATCTTTTTATCAGGATTGGCCGCTATCCTTGCTGGTGCTTTTTCTATGGCAGGCGGCGAATATGTCTCTGTATCCACTCAGAAAGACACGGAAGAAGCCGCTGTTGCTAGAGAGCAATTACTCTTGGATAAAGACATCGAATCTGCAAAACAATCCCTCTATGCTGCTTACTTACAAAATGGTGAGTGTGAAACGTCAGCCCAACTCTTGACCAACAAGGCCTTTTTAAAGAATCCACTCAAAGCCTTGGTTGAGGAAAAATACGGTATCGAGTACGAAGAATTTACCAATCCTTGGCATGCTGCAATCTCTAGCTTTATCGCCTTTGTACTGGGAAGTCTTCCTCCCATGCTTTCGATCACTGTCTTTCCAAGTGATTATCGCATTCCTGCTACTGTTTTTATCGTTGCCCTTTCCCTTCTCGTCACTGGCTATACCAGTGCTAAACTAGGCAAGGCACCTACGAAAACTGCTATGATCCGTAACCTCTGTATCGGACTTCTCACCATGGGAGTGACTTACCTGTTTGGACAACTCTTCAGCATTTAAGATAAAGAAATACCTCGATGAATATCGAGGTATCTTTTTTTTACATTTGCACAATCTTGCGATAGCTTCTTGAGGTAATCATAAAGATTAAGACATAGACGATGAGGAAGATAGCACAGATGGATAAAGTGACAGTCAACATCATGGTCGCATCTAGCACCCCAATGACTTTTAGGATGAGGCTAAGCATATGATAGGCAAAGGCAAGGTGTAGGAAGGCAAAGAGCAATGGGAGGAAGAAAACAGTTAGGACCTGTTTGTTGATAGTTTGCTTGATTTGCTTTTGATCGAGACCGACTTTTTGCAAAATGATAAAGCGTTCACGGTCTTCATATCCTTCAGAGATTTGTTTGTAGTAGATGACGAGAACCGTTCCCACCATAAAGATGATAGAGAGGAAGATACCGATGAAGAAGACTCCACCAAAGAGAGCACTCATCTGCGCACTACTATCAGCCAGATTGCTTCCGTAAACATAGCTTCCTTCTTTGTTTATTTCTCTATTAAAGTTGTTGACGAATTTTGAATATTCATCTGCAATTTTAAGCTGCTCGTCCTCACTAGCCGTTACATTCATACCACCATAGTATTGATTAAAGATGGAAGAGTTAGGATGCTGGTCAAGAAAGGCTTGTAAGTCAGGAACAACCAGATAGTTATAGTCCGAAGTTAGAATATTGTACTGATTTGGGACATGTTCAAGAATAAAATCTTTTTTGATTTCTTCTTTAATTGTGTAAGTCTGGTCATTCAGAGTCAGTTCTTTTTGACCTTGAAGTTGCTTGTTTTGAGCAAACAATCCAACTTCCTTACCCGAAAGTGCAAGTTTCTGTCCTGTCATATTCTCGTAGTCTTTTTGGTCAAAGACCATAAAAATAGTTTTCGGTTGAACACGATTTTGACCTTTCTCAAAGATTGTCAATTTCGTACCTTCTTGATTTGCTACACCAAAGTTACTGTATGTAAGGACTTCTTTCTTTGTGACAGTCAATCCTTTATCACTAGCATACTGGTCTAGGAGTTTATTTATGTCTTCTTTTTCAACATTCTGTCCTGTAATCCCAAAATCATGTGGATTCATGACCTTCTTGAAGTTTTCTGATGCCTTAAAGATACTCGTTGCAGCAGACATAGTCACTAAGACCATGGTTGAGAGAATAGCAATCGTCGCCAGACCAACCGCATTTTTCTTCATACGGAAAATGAGATTGGATACGGAAATCATGTTGTTGGGTTGGTAATAGTAACGCTTGTTTTTCTTCAAGATTTGTAGAAATACTGTAATCCCTGCATTAAACAAGAGGTAAGTACCAAAGATTACCAACAAGACTGCTACAAAGAAAATCAGAACAGCAGTAAGTGGATTTTCAACGGTAACTGCTAGGTAGTAGCCAGCTCCCATACTAATCAAACCTAGAATAGTTTGAAGACCTAAGAAACGTCCTTTTTTCTCACCACTGGCCTTCTCACGAGAGAGCTGTAAGGCATTCATGCGTGCGATGCGAAAGGCATTGATAAAAATTAGACCTAGGAAGATAGCTCCAAAGACGATGAGAACTAGGATAAAGACAATTGGTTGGAAGGTCGAAACGAGCTCTACCTTCATATTCATTAACTTCAAAAGGAGGGCAAAGATTAGCTTATCAAAGAGAGCTCCTAGGCCGAGACCAGCTGTCAAGGTTAAGGAACCAAAAATAAGAAGCTCCTTAAAAACCATACTGATCAAATGGCGCTTTTCAAGCCCCAGCATACCATATACACCCAGCTCCTTGGAGCGGTTCTTCATGACAAAACTATTGGCATAAAGTACAATAATCCCAGAAGCGATGGTAACAACTACCATACCGAGAGCGAGGGTCATAGAGATAGTTTCTCCCCCTCGGATCTTGCCAATATTAGGGTTAAGTGACAGTGAGTAAAAGAGATAGGTGATGGTCACTGCTAAGAGAACAGCTAAGGCAAAGGGATAGTAGAGTTTGCGGTTTTTAATCAAGTTAGATACCGCTAACTTATTGGTCAATCGAAACATACTAATTCACCTCACTTGCCATAACAGTCAAAGTATCAGAGATTTCTTGGAACATCTGACGCTCTGTCTTGTCTCCACGGTAGATTTGGTTGTAAAGAATGCCGTCCTTGATAAAGAGAACTCGCTTGGCCCTGCTGGCTGCTGCCGTTGAGTGAGTTACCATAAGAATAGTTTGGCCACGTTCATTGATTTCATCAAATACATCAAGAAGGGCTGCAGATGACTTGGAATCAAGGGCTCCAGTTGGCTCATCCGCAAGGAGAATTTCAGGTTCTGTGATGATGGCGCGTGCTACTGCTACCCGCTGCTTTTGACCGCCTGAGATCTCGTAAGGGTACTTCTCTTGCAATTGGTTGATGCCCAAATTTTCAGCTGTCACTACCAATTTCTTCATCATCTCCGTGATAGGTTTTCGTGATAGAACTAACGGAAGTAAGATATTGTCCTTAACAGACAGGGTATCTAGCAAGTTAAAGTCTTGGAAGACAAATCCCAACTTCTCACGACGGAAACTCGAAGCCTGTGAATTTTTAATAGTGGCTGTGTCTGTTCCGTTTAAGTAAACCTGACCTCGAGTTGGTTTATCCAGCATAGCTAGGATGTTGAGCAGGGTTGATTTCCCAGAGCCAGACTCACCCATGATAGCGACGTAGTCACCCTTTTCCACAGTAAAGTGAATGTCTTTGAGGGCCTCTACTTGGTTGCCTTGGAAACGTGTTTTGTAGATTTTTTGAACGTGTTTTACATCTAAAAGTGTCATGATTTTCTCCTTCTTAATATCCCATCAATTGAAACTGTGCTTGCATCATAGCGCATCCTAGTTGAACACGCTCGATATCTTTTTGACTTGGTTTTCTTGTTTTCTTTTGTAAAATTCTTTTCATGGTTTTGCTCCTTTGTTCTTTATGAGTCTAGTTTATCGAAAAAAAAGGTAGCCTGCCATAACCTAACCTTACAAAAGAGACTTTAATCTTACATTTTTGTAAGATTGAAGAATATCAAGCAATTTCGCTATCAATATTTTACCATAAAAGAAAGGCAAGAAGAAAACCCTTGCGGATGCAAGGGTTAAGGGTTCACTTCTTTTTCTGACTTCTTTGAGAAATAAGGAAAGTGTCTGTAAACTATTTCAAAATCCAACTCACCAAAACCAACCATCATTGTCTTCAATGGCTTGGGCTTCCTTACGCTTGCGTGGTCCTGTTCCGTACATTTCTGCTTCGATTTCTTCCTTAGTTGGTAGGATAGACGCAAGAATGATGTAAATAATCACACCAATCCCAAAATTTGCTACGGTAAAAATGGCGAAGAGAAAGCGGACTAAGGTTACATCAAAATTCCACTTGTCTGATAGCCCAGCTAAAACTCCTGACACCATACGATTTCGTCTCATTTTATAAAATTTTGTATTCATGATTGTTTCCTCTTTCGGTATTCTTACAAGTAGTATAGCATGAAACGGGTTCACAAACATCAGTCCTTAGGCCGATTTAAGATGACGAGTTTACCACGGCAGACGCCACAATGATAGCGTTTGGTATCAATCCTACGCTTGCGCTGATAAGTTTGCTGACAGGATTGACACTGATAAACTAGGTAGGTACTTTGGTCTTTCAAAGGTGGTACAAAGCGTAGTCCATCCACTTCTTTCAAAAGTTCCTTGAAATCTCGGTCCTTATGGCGATACCCCTTTTTCTGAAAATAAAGGTGATAGTGACAGAGTTCATGGCGTACGATTTTGCGAAAGACTTCCAAACCTAGTTCCTTATAAACCTTGGGATTAAAATCCAAATGCCCATCCTTGGGGAAAAATCGCCCACCTGTCGTTCGCAGACGAGAATTCCACTGGGCTTGGTGGGTAAAAGGTCTACCAAAGTCTTCGAGGGAAACAGACTGAACGTACTCAGTTAGATTCATCTGGAGCGAGGAGCGACAGATTGACTTTTTCACGCTCGGTATCGATTTTCTTAACCCAAACCGTTACCAAATCTCCAACTGACACCACTTGGCTGGGATGTTTGATAAATTTACGACTCATATGGGAAATATGAATCAAGCCGTCCTCGTGAATCCCGATATCAACGAAGGCACCGAAGTCAACGACATTCCGCACCACACCTTCCAGCTTCTGGCCGACTTTTAAGTCCTTAATATCCAGTACATCTTGACGGAGAACAGGTGCATCAAAAGAGTCACGGAAATCTCGACCTGGTTTGAGAAGATCGGCAATGATATCTTTAAGGGTTTCTGGGCCAAGATCCAGTTCTTGCGCCATCTCCTTAACTGAAAGGGACTTAAGCTTATTTTGGGCTTCTTCATTCAAATCCTTGATATCCAAGCGTTTGAAAAGTTCCTTAACCGCAGCATAGTTTTCTGGGTGAACTCCTGTATTATCAAGGATATTGCTACTTTCAGGAATACGGAGGAAACCAGCGGCTTGCTCAAAGGCTTTGGCACCCAGACGAGGAACCTTCTTAATCTGATCGCGTGAAGTGATTTTTCCCTCTTCCTCACGGTATTTGACGATATTTTCAGAAATGGTTTTATTGAGTCCAGCTACGTGGGAAAGAAGTGCTGGGCTGGCTGTATTGACATTGACACCGACCTGGTTAACCACCGTATCAACGACAAAGTCCAGACTTTCAGACAGTTTCTTCTGACTGACATCGTGCTGGTATTGCCCGACACCGATTGACTTGGGATCGATTTTGACCAATTCGGCAAGCGGATCTTGCAAACGACGGGCGATAGAGATAGCAGAACGTTTTTCAACAGTTAATTCTGGAAACTCCTGACGAGCAAGTTCACTGGCAGAGTAGACAGAAGCGCCACTTTCATTGACGATAACATAGCTGACCTCAGGAAAATCTTTCAGAACTTCCGCCACAAAGGCTTCACTTTCCCGACTGGCCGTTCCATTTCCGATGGCAATAATTTCCACGCCATACTGACCAATCAAATCTGCCAAATCTTTCTTGGCTTCTTCGATTTGACGAGCTGAAGCTGGTTTGACAGGATAGATGACTTGGGTCGTCAGCATTTTTCCTGTTGCATCTACGACAGCAAGCTTGGCACCAGTACGAAAAGCAGGGTCAAATCCTAGAACCACGCGTCCTTTCAGCGGAGCAACCAAGAGGAGATTGCGCAGGTTGTCAGAAAAGAGTTGGATAGCTCCTTCTTCTGCTTTCTCAGTTAATTCTGTCCGAATGCGTCGTTCGATAGCAGGTAAGACCTTTTTCTTAACTGACTGTTGAACAACTTCATCTATATAGGCATTTTTCACCTTGAAACGAGCAGCGAAGAAAGATAGGATACGGTCTGTCGCATGTTCAAAGCCAACCTTCAAAATACCTAATTTTTCCCCACGGTTGAGAGCCAAGGTACGATAACCCTGCATGTTGCCAACTGTCTCTGAAAAATCATAATAAATCTGAAAAACTTGTTTTTCATCGAGATTTTCATCCTTGACTTGTGAAGTGATTTTAGAGTGTCTCAACACTTCCTGATAGGTCAGTGAACGCAAGGTCACATCTTCAGATAAGGCTTCGACCAAGATATCAACCGCCCCAGCCAAGGTTTCTTGACCAGTCGCAAATCCTTCACAGACAAAGTTCTCAGCTTCTTTCTCTAAGCCATCTACATTCTGCAAGATCAAGCGGGCGAGAGGAAAGAGTCCAGCTTCTCGGGCAATAGTTGCCTTGGTTCGACGTTTTTCCTTATAAGGAAGATAGAGTTCTTCAACGTCTGCTAATTTTTCAGTTGCCAAAATAGCTTCTTCTAATTCCTTGGTTAGTTTGCCTTGTTCTTGAATCTTAGCCAAGACAGCTTCCTTACGATCATTGAGATTTGTCAGACTTTTATCCAGGTCGATAATGGCCTTAATCGCCACCTCATCCAAACTACCAGTCATGTCCTTTCGATAACGCGCGATGAAGGGAATTGTCGCCCCTTCAGCCGTTAAACTTAGAACAGTATCGATTTGCTTTAAGGTTACACCCAAATCTTGGGAGATTTTTTCATATTTTTTATCCATAAATCTATTATACCATAAGGGACAGCCCTTGTTTCGTCCTACCCTTTTTTACCTCTTTGATTATCAAAATAATCCCTTTTCCACAAAATAATAGTATAATAGAGATAGAATATAGAAAAGAGGTAGGCCCATGGCTGTTAAATTTACAAAAACGGATGATTTGGACAAGATGTTTGAAGAATTCGCAAAACTTCCTGACTTAACACAAGTCACTTTCCCAGATGACAAAGATAAAAAAGAAAAAGTTGAGAAGAAAAAATAGATGACTGTTTTCCAATCTCTTCCTCCTAGTGTATTACAAGCGGGAGCTATTTTTCTCTCCATCATGATTGAAGCCCTTCCTTTTGTCCTGATTGGGAGTCTCATTTCGGGGTTGATTGAGGTCTATATCACACCTGATAAAGTTTATGAGTTTCTTCCTCGCAATCGTTGGGGGAGGATCTTTTTTGGTACCTTCATTGGCTTTCTCTTTCCATCCTGCGAGTGTGGAATCATTCCCATCATCAATCGTTTTCTGGAAAAGAAAGTGCCCAGCTACACGGCCGTTCCTTTTCTGGTGACTGCTCCCATTATCAATCCTATCGTTCTTTTAGCCACATATTCTGCCTTTGGCAATTCAATAAAACTTGCCTTCTTGCGAGCTCTGGGAGCTATTGTGATTGCTTTGATTCTGGGGATTTTCCTAGGATTTTTCTGGAAGGAACCCATTCAAAAAGAGAATTCTATTACTTGTCACGAACATGACTTTTCACACTTGAGTCCTGCTAGAAAGGTCTTTCAGGTCTTTATACAGGCTATTGACGAGTTTTTCGATATGGGGCGTTACTTGGTCTTTGGCTGTCTCTTTGCGGCTATCGTGCAGGTCTATGTCCCGACTCAGATCTTGACCTCTATCAGCGCAAGTCCAGTCCTTGCGATTCTCTTGCTCATGTTTCTAGCCTTTCTCCTCTCTCTTTGTAGCGAGGCGGACGCCTTTATCGGTGCTTCTCTCCTCTCGAGCTTCGGCCTAGCGCCAGTCCTTGCTTTTCTGGTCATTGGCCCCATGCTTGATATCAAAAATCTCCTCATGATGAAACACTATCTCAAAGCGCGCTTCATCTGGCAATTCATGGGCATCGTGACAGTGCTTGTCTTGCTTTATTCTTACATGATAGGAGTGATGCTATGATCCGATTTCTCATTTTACTGGGTTATTTTGCCCTAACTCTGTATCTGCAGCTATCTGGCAAGCTCAGTCAATACATCAATCTCCACTATTCCTATCTAGTCTATATCTCTATGGTCCTTTCTCTTCTGTTGGCTCTGGTCCAATTCTATATCTGGATCAAGAAAATCAACTCTCACAGCCATTTTGAAAGTCGTCGATCTAGACGAATCAGCATCCTTTTACTGTCACTACCTCTCTTGATTGGAGTTGCCTTTCCGACAGTAAGTTTGGACTCGAGAACTGTATCTGCTAAGGGATACCATTTCCCACTTGCTGAGGGAATCAACACAGCTATTCAGGCAAGTGAAGGCACATCCAGTCAATACCTCAAACCCGATACCAGCACCTATTTTTCCAAATCTGCTTATGAAAAGGAAATGAGGACTACAGCTGATAAATACCTCTCCCAGCAAACCATTCACATCACTGATGAAAACTATATGGAAGTCATGGAAGTTCTCTATGACTACCCTCAAGAGTTTGAAGGAAAGAAAATCGAGTTTACAGGCTTTGTCTATAACGATCCTAGCCATCCAGATAGCCAGTTCCTCTTTCGCTTTGGAATCATCCACTGTATCGCAGACTCTGGAGTATATGGACTCCTGACCAAGGGGAACTCACGCCAGTATCCTGACAATACTTGGATCACCGCTAGAGGAACCCTGACCCTCCACTACCATAAAGAACTCAAACAAAAACTCCCAACATTAGAGGTTGAGAGTTTCACAAAAGTAGACAAACCAGAAAATCCTTATGTCTATCGCGTGTTTTAATAAAAAGTAGCCTTTGCAGGCTACTTTTTATTATTTAGCAATTTTCTAACCTCTTGAGCACCAATCTGATCGCCTGCCTTTTCAAAAAGAGCGATAGCTTGTAAAAAATTTTTATGTGATTCTTCAGGATTTTGTATCGAACCAATCTCTCCTAAACCTCTATAGGCACAAGCTTGGGCAATTAAATCATCTGTTTGCAAAGCTTGTTTTAAGGACTGTTTCATATACATGAATGCTTCTGCTACTTTCCCTAGCTTTAATCGTAAATAACCTTGCTCATAATTGTTAACAGAAGATTTGAGGGTATCCTCTGTAAAAGCTTCTTCAATGACTTTTTGCTCTCTTTCGATATAGAAAAGGGCCGTTTGAAATTCATTCATTTCACGATAAACCATGGCTAACTGATGATAGCCTATATGTTCATTTTCTGGGTCACTTTTAGTTCGTGCTAAGTCAATGTAACGCTGATAGATACTTAAGCACTCGTTGTATTTTTGCTCTTCAAGATAAATATACCCTATCAAATTTAACAAACTAAAATCTGTGCAAGTTTCCAATAAAAAATCAGCTTCAACTAATTTTTTAGCCTCATTAATCTTACCCTCAAACAATAAATCCCATGCTTGATTCATACATATCCTCCTGCTTCTTACGTTGTATAGAAATCTATTGACAAATCGCTATCAGACTCATATTTTTTCCAAGCTAAACTGAAGCCATAATAATCTTCAAATTCAGGGTGCCAGTCATAATAAAGTGGGACACGACTATACTTTCTTGCTACAACTTCGTCTTCAAATTCTGGAGACTCCCCTGCTGTAATACCAAATTGAAGGCCATTTAGTTCCCAAGTATTTCCCCAAACGTTTTCATCAGAGAGAACATCGATCCATCTAGAAGCATCAATATCAAAATCTGCACATAATTCCAGTTCATAGAATCTTCTACAATTAATCTCTGAAGGTTTTATATAAAGGGCGCTATCAACTTGGTACTTTTTATCTCTGACTTGAATCTGTGTGATTTTCATTGGAATCGGAACTCCATTTAATTCTAACCAGAAATAGCCTAAAGGAGTTTTGATACTATAATATGTTTGCTGAGAGTTGGGGTTAGCGTTTTTAGAGCAAACATCTAGAATTCTTCCTAGCTTTTTTAAATTTCTAAAAACGTTTTTCGAAGTGATTGGGTCGAAATGTGAATACCTACGAACGACACGTTTTAACTTTTCAACAGGAAAAGTGATATCCTTTGGTAGGGCATGATACTTCTGTACAACTAAAGCAGTTTTTTCAGTATTTTCCTTCCCGACTGGGACAATAACAGCGTGTCCTATATGGATATTTGGGTCATCACAGATATACGTATAGCCATTCCCTCCCTCCTGAAACTCAACCACAACAAGATTTAACTCTTGATCTGGATCAAAGAGAGGCTCTACCTTTTCTACTTCTTGGCGCTCATAAAAAGTAAAGTGATCTCCATCCCCGTCTTCTCCAAAAACCATGAAACTGCCACACTCAGGGCACTTCCACATATAAAATGACGCTTCAGAAATATCAGCATAAGAAATTTTATTATGGTCGTCAGCTTTATTTATGATTTCTTCAAACAACTCATCTGAATAAACTGAATAAGCATTTGGATCGGGCGCTCGGTGATCATTCATAGCTTGCCCACATTTACATGTCCATTTACCCATAAAAAACCTCAGTCGTGCTCTAATTCTTCAAGGAAAAATTGATTTAGAGCTCTCCAGTCTTTCTTTTCCTCGCTAACACTTTGAACGTATGCATCTAGCTCTTGGATATTAGCTAAAATATAATCTTGAATTGGCATAATCGGATCAATTTCCATACCTTCAGGCTCATTTATCTTAATGTCTAGCAATCTTGAAACATGCTCCTGCATTTGAGACGGAAGTAATTCTTTGACCAAATCATCAAACAAAATCGGTGGAACAGAATGGTATTTTTCAATCCAACGACAAGCCAAAATGGGACGCAGCGCATAGAAATACTTTTTAGGTTTGACCTTGTCTCCTGAAAGATACTTATTCATTTGAGTTCTAGCAGTGTTCAAGTAATGGTAGAGCATTTTCTTCTCAGAAAAATACTGGTTGGCAAGAGGACGCATGCGCTCGATAAAATCCGTTTGTTGATAGACAATTGGTGACTGTAACCATTCAAACAGTGTAGGATTTGACTTATAAAGGAGTTTTAAAGTCTTGTCTAAATCCCAACCACTCACATCCCAAGTATCGTCAATTGGTAGCTCGATAACATCACGCTGTTCATTTAAACGGAGATAAAAATCTTGCTTGTGTTTGTAGATAAATCGTACATCAAAGTCACTATCGGGAGACTCAAAACCCCAGGCACGACTACCAGACTCGATAGCCCATAAAACTCTGACATCGTAATCACGCTCAATTTCTGCTAATTTTTCCGGTACCAGAACATTCATTTCTTCTTGCGTTTGCATAATAAAGCCTCGTCTATATTCTGAGCATAAGTAGATGCTAAAATAGGGAATTATGGGAACTAAAAAGAATTATATCACTCTTTCAAAACTACAATCAAATAAACTAAACCTTCTATAAACTTATTCAGACGTTTTCTATACCTGAGCCCCTTGAATGACAGAATCTCCATCCTTCCAGTTTCGAGCAATCTCTTCGTCTTTCTGGAGTTGGTCTACCAGTTCCTCTACGGAGTCAAATTTGACCATATCTCGTACACGGTCCAGCCAGTAGACCATGACTGTCTCACCGTAAATATCATCTGAAAAGTCGAAAATATTGACCTCAAAACGTGGTTCTTCACCATCAAAGGTAACATTTTTTCCAACACTTGCCATTCCACGATATCTTTGACGTTGCACTTCAATATCGACTACGTAAACACCGTCCGCTGGCATGTAAGTTCGATCTCTTAGGACCAGATTGGCTGTTGGATAACCGATCGTACGCCCACGAGCATTTCCATGAACGACCATTCCACGAGATGGGAGCGGAGTACCGAGCAGATGATTGACTTCCTTTACATCTCCATCAAGAATTGCCTGACGAATCCGTGTAGAACTAATCTTGCCCTTTTCGTCTTCGACCGGAGGAACAATGATGATCTCTCCATCAAAATAGTCCTTCAGGTCATCCGCAGTTTTCTTATCAGAGCCAAAAGTATAGTCAAATCCTGCTACGATAATAGCTGGTTTTAAAGCTCGAACATAGGTATCAAAGAATTCTTGACCCGTTAAACTAGCAAATTTGCTACTGAAGTCAAGTAAGAATAGAGCCTCTACCCCATGCCACTTCATCTTGTGCTCCCGTTCCTCGTGATTGACGATATGGAGCATGAGCTCAGGTTGATAAGGTTGTAAGGCAAGTTTTGGCGATTCTGTAAAGGTCATCACGACAACTGGCAGATAATCCTTCATTGAAGCCTTACTAGCCACTTCAAAAAGTTTCTGATGCCCCTTGTGGATGCCATCAA
Organism: Streptococcus oralis; assembly: GCA_963527085.1. Lineage (GTDB taxonomy): Bacteria > Bacillota > Bacilli > Lactobacillales > Streptococcaceae > Streptococcus > Streptococcus oralis_CV. The sequence goes on along the minus strand of CAURRB010000003.1, from coordinate 32,982 downwards.
AATAACCTAGTACAAGGACTGTTTTCCCCGGTACTGCAATGTCTTTTTCGTTCTTAATAGGTACTGTTGTAATCATAAAACTATTATATCATAGAGAAAGTCTTTTCGCTAAGAGGAAATCCCAAATGTCGTTTTCTGCGCCTGAACTGACCTTAAGTGAAAATTTAGCACTTTAGTTTTAAAAAATAGCACCTCCTAAGAGATGCTATCATTTGGTAACTAGTCTATTGTTTCTTCTAAATCTTTTAATTTAACCGAAACAATCTTAGAAACACCTGATTCTTGCATGGTAACTCCATAGATAGAATCCGCTGCTGCCATCGTCCCCTTACGGTGGGTCACGACGATAAACTGACTATCCTTGTCAAAGCGGTTGAGGTAATCCCCAAAACGTTTGACATTGGCTTCGTCTAGCGCCGCCTCCACCTCGTCCAAGATGACGAAAGGAATAGTCTTGACTCGGATGATTGAGAAGAGCAGAGCCAGAGCAGATAGGGCTTTTTCCCCACCACTCATGAGGTTGAGAGATTGGATTTTCTTACCTGGAGGTTGGACAGAAATCTCCACACCAGCTGTTAAAAGATCGCCCTCAGTCAATATCAAGTCTGCCTGACCACCGCCAAACATCTGTCTAAAGGTCACTTTAAAGGACTCACGAATAGCCTCAAAGGTTGATTTGAAGCGCTCCTTAACCTCATCATTCATCTCTGTGATGGTCTCAAGGAGTAGGTTTTTCGCAGACAAAATATCATCTCGTTGACTATTGAGGAAATCCAAACGGTTGTGGACTTCTTCGTACTGGTCAATAGCGTCCAAGTTGACAGGACCCAGTGAGCGAATAGCTTTCTCAAGATCTTTAACCTCTTGCTCTGCCAGATTGAGATCTTTCAACTCATGTGCTTTTTCTAGAGCCTCGGTGTAGCTGATCTGGTACTGGTCAGTTAATTGACCTTGTAGATAGCGTAAGCGTTCGCTGACCTTTTCTTTCTTGGCTTCAGCACGTGTTTGTTTGCGAATCCACTCTTCATTTTGCTGACGAGCTTGATCCAAATGGCTGGCAATATCATCCAGCTGACCTTCGATATCATCCAACTCAAACTGCTTGCGTATCAAACCTTGTTGGAGGTTTGTTTTCTGAGTTTTGGCCTCTTCCGCCTGCTGACTTAGCAGATCCGTATCCACTTTCTCAAGATTATCAACCTTTTCTTGGAGAAGACGCTGAATTTCCTCTTGCTCGATATCCAGATTATCCAGTTCCTTGCCTAAGCGTTCAATATCAGTCACTTCGTACCGCTTTTGTCCTTGCAGTTCTGACTTAAGCAAGCGTGCTTGCGAAATCTGTTCCTGCAAGTTTTGATAGCGTTCTTGAATAGCGTTTTTGTTAGACTTAATCTCTTCAATCTCAGCTTCCAGATTTTGCTTTTCACTGGCGATAGTAGCGAGGCGCTCTTGGCATTTTTCCTTGTCCGCTTGCCAATCTCCTTCAGTAAGGCGATTTAATTCCTCTTCTTGAAGTTTCCAAAGCGTTTCCAGTTCTTCGACCTGCTGATTGGTTTGTTGATAAGCAAGATACAAACCTTGCTCCTGAATACGAGCTTGCTCACCCTGAGATTTGATAGCTTCTAATCTTTCTGCCAATACCGCCATCTCATCTTGCACGGCCTTCAAACTCGCTTCTTCTGAACGCAGACTAGCTTCTTCTTCAGCAATTTCTTTTTGCAATTGCTCCAGTTCTGGCTTGATGAAAATACTGTTATTTTGACGATTGGCACCACCCGCGTAGGAACCACCAGTACGCAACTCTGTCCCATCCAGTGTCACCATACGAACCTGGTAACGAACTTGACGAGCGGCTGCACGCGCATGTTCTACAGTATCAAAAATTGCTGTCGTTGCTAACAAGTTTTTGAAAATAGCTTCTAGTCTCTTGTCAAACGACACCAACTCATCTGCCATGCCAAGGAAGCCTGGACTTGCTGCGATAGCATCTTGATTCTGACTAGAAATCGCACGAGCCTTGATAGTCGTCAACGGAAGAAATGTTGCACGACCGGCTCTGTTGCGCTTAAGGAAATCAATAGCCTTAGTCGCCGCGTTCTCATCTTCTACGATGATGTGCTGACTACTTGCTCCAAGCGCAATCTCCAAAGCAGTTTGATAATGCACATCAAAGGTCAAATGTTCACTAACTGCACCAATAATCCCACCTAGACGGTCTTTTTCTTGGAGAACACTCTTAACACCCGCGTAAAAGTTGCTATGATTTCTAAGGATATTCTCTAAACTTTGGGCTCTAGCCTGCTTGTTTTTGAGACTATCCAGACGGTCAAATAGTTGGCTCTGCTGGGCTTGATAAGAGGCTTTTTGTTCTTCTTGCTCCTTAGCACTAGCTTGGTAGTCAGCCAATAATTTCTGAACCTGCTCCTTGGCAGTTTCAAGCTCAGACTTTTGCTGACTTGCTTTCTCTTTAGCTGTAGCCAATTGTTCTTTCAGTTTCTCAAGTTGCTCTGCTTGTTTTTGAGATAACTGACGGCTGTTCTCTAGTTCATTCTCGATGCGGGTCAGTTGGTTTGAGACATCCGCTTCTTCTTGTAAAAGAGCGACAAAGCGTTCGCGCAAGAGCTCGATCATCTGGTCAGGATCATCAGAAAAAGCTAGCAATTCTGCTTCTAAACGATTGAGTTCCTTGTTATTTTCAGCTAGATTTTCCTCTAACTGTGCCAAGTTCACTTCTTTTTCAGATTTCTCTTTACTTAGAGTCTTTCTCTTATCTTCCAAAGCAGTCAAACGGGCTTGTGCTTCTTGTTGATTGAGGGCTACTTGCTCGGACTCCAGTTTTGATAGGGCTAATTTTCGTTCTAAATCACTTATCAGATTCGTCAGATCCATCAAACTTCCTTGGTCTTTGGATATTTGAGCTTGGAGATCTTGGCGTTTCTTTTTAAGACTTTGATTTTCTTCTTCTAACTCTTCACGCTTTTGATAATAACTAGTCAAAAGTTCCTGAACCTGAGTTAGTTCTTCTTCCGTCAGCTCTAGTTCAGCCTTGTTTTCCTTGATTTGGGCAACCAGTACATCCAAGTAAATCGCCTTACGTTGACCATCCAAGTCTAGAAACTTCCTAGCATTCTCTGCTTGTTTGGCAAGAGGCTTGATTTGATTGTCCAACTCATAGATAATATCCTCTAAACGGTCTAGATTGTCTTGAGTTTGTTGCAGTTTGCTTTCTGTTTCTTTTCTACGAGTTTTGTACTTTAAAACTCCAGCAGCTTCTTCAAAAATGGCACGGCGTTCCTCTGGTTTGGAGTTGAAAATCTCCTCAACCTTCCCTTGGGAAATAATAGAGAAGGAATCACGTCCCAAACCAGTATCCAAGAAAAGGTCATGTACATCGCGCAGACGGACTTTTTTGCCATCAATTCGATACTCACTATCACCACTACGGTAAATATGACGTTCTACCTTAATGACTTGCCCCGCATCCTTGATAAAACCATCTTCATTATCCAAGGTCACGACAACAGAGGCATAATTGAGCGGTTTGCGGCTTTCAGTCCCAGCAAAAATGACATCAGGCATCTTACCACCACGAAGACTCTTGACACTGGACTCTCCCAAGGCCCATCGCAGACTTTCCGTGATATTTGACTTTCCAGATCCATTTGGCCCAACAACAGCTGTCACGCCTTGATCAAAAACGACCTTGGTCTTGTCAGCAAAGGACTTGAATCCCTGAATCTCAATTTCCTTTAAATACATGAATCCAGCCCCTTCTCAACTGCATTTTTTGCGGCCTCTTGCTCTGCCAATTTTTTAGAACGGCCTTGACCTTTTCCAATACTCCTGCCTTCAACCAGGACTTCTACATCAAAAACCTTATCATGAGCAGGTCCCGTTTCAGAGGTCACCTGGTAACGAATATCCACATCGCCATTGACCTGAAGCAACTCTTGCAGATGTGTCTTGTAATCCTTAATCATTTCAAAGTCACCTGCTTCAACCTTGGGAATCATGACCTGATAGATAAACTCTTTTACCCTAGCCACATCCTTGTCTAAAAGCAAAGCACCCAGAAAGGCTTCAAAGGCATCACCAAGAATGGTGTCACGATTGCGCCCACCAGACTTTTCTTCCCCTTTTCCCAGCTTGATAAACTGATCAAACTGGCAATCACGCGCAAAACCAGCCAAACTCTCCTCGCGGACAATCATAGCACGGAGTTTGGACAAATCTCCCTCTGGTTTCTTAGGATATTTTTTATACAGATATTCTGAAATCAATAATTGCAGAACAGCGTCTCCTAAAAATTCCAAGCGCTCATTGTGTGAAATTTTTAAGAGGCGGTGCTCATTGGCATAACTCGTATGAGTAAAGGCCGTTTCCAGTAAGTTTTTGTCTGCAAATTCGATTGCAAAACGCTTCTTTAGTACAGTTTGTAATTCTTTCATACCAACCTCTTTCTAACTGATAACAGTCTTTTTTATTATATCAAAAAAAGCCCCCTGAGTCACTTTAAAACGGGACTAGAGGGGAATTGAGCATTTTTTAAAACAAACTTTTCAATTTTAGGGACAAATTTGGGGAGAAATAAAGAAAAAGCCTTATTTAAGGCTTTCTTAGGCTATTTACATCCACCCTGAGGGAATCGAACCCCCATCTCAAGAACCGGAATCTTACGTGATATCCATTACACTAAGGGTGGAAACTTGTCTTATTATAACAGAAATTTGCTCTAATAACAAGTTTTTTTCTAGACAGATAGCCCGTCTTAGTGGGAAGCATCCCCATTCCAGATAGAGTTTTTCACGATAACATAATCAACGTGTTTGAGGTCAGCAACCTTGCGTCCACCTGCGTAGGAAATAGCACTTTGCAAGTCCTGCTCCATCTCAGTAAGGGTGTCTTGCAAATGCCCTTTAGCAGGCAGTAAGATTCGCTTACCTTCCACATTTTTATAGGCTCCTTTTTGGTATTGAGAAGCTGAACCATAGTATTCTTTGAACTGTTCGCCATCGACTTCAATCGTCTTTCCTGGGCTTTCGATATGTCCTGCAAATAGGGAACCAATCATGACCATGCTGGCACCGAAACGGATAGACTTGGCAATATCACCATGAGTACGAATCCCACCATCAGCGATGATCGGTTTACGCGCAGCCTTGGCACACCAACGTAGGGCTGCCAACTGCCAGCCACCTGTACCAAAACCTGTCTTGACCTTGGTAATACAAACCTTACCAGGACCGATTCCAACCTTAGTGGCATCCGCTCCAGCATTTTCCAATTCACGCACAGCTTCTGGTGTTCCTACGTTACCAGCAATGACAAAAGTGTCTGGTAATTCTTTCTTGATGTGTTGAATCATAGAAATCACGCTATCCGCATGACCATGGGCAATGTCAATCGTGATATACTCAGGAGCATCAGCCTTGAGTCGGCTAACAAAATCATACTCGTAGTCCTTAACACCGACAGAAATGGAAGCAATGAGCCCTTGATCGTGCATGCGTTTGATAAAAGGAATGCGCCCAGCCTCATCAAAACGATGCATAATGTAGAAGTAGCCATCTTTAGCCAGTTGCTCTGCTACATTCTCATCCAAAATCGTCTGCATATTTGCAGGTACAACAGGTAGTTTGAAAGTGTGATTTCCAAGTGTGACACTCGTGTCTGCTTCTGCACGGCTTTTAATGACACATTTATTAGGAATCAACTGAATATCTTCGTAATCAAAAATTGGAAATTCATTTAACATATCGATGTCTCGTTTCTTTTATAATGACCTACCTATGCTTGCGCATCCCTACGTCTTTTCCGACGTTTCCTTAATTAATTATAAACAAAGGTACAGTTTTTGTCAAATATTTTTAATAATCAAATTATATTGTTCGGGAATTACTTATATAAATAGCAAAAAAAGCGAAGAGATTACTTTCTCCCCACTTCTTCATCAATAATCGCTTTAAAATTTTCTTCTGAATTTTCCATCATTTTACAAAATGCACTATAGGATGAGGCATTCTGAGGGATTTGGATAGACCACTTCTTCAATTGAGCTCCATAGCCAGCTAGTTTTCCTATTTCACTATTTACTGACTGCTCCATACTAGGAAAAATCAATCCTGCTTTCCAAGTTTTCCCAGCTTCTAAAATATATGAATAGGAAATCAACTGGAACAAGTCCTCGCGATTGATCCCTTTTTCAGTAAACTCCAGTTTTTTATATTTTGCATCTAGAACTATTTTTAACTCTTTATGATAAAAATCTGGAAATACTTTTCTTTCACGATTAGAAAATACTGAAATTCCGTCCGTCTTATCCTTATTTCGTGGATGGATGAAACCTTTTGGCAACAAGGTGTAGACATACTCTTCCCAAAGCCAGGCAACATCAAAGAGAATACCATGTACCCTTTGAGATTGAGGGCCAAGACCATGCTTTTCTCTACTCAGAATCATCAAGCAGAGTTCCTGTAATTTTTTATACTCTCTGAAATAGGCGTGTCGGATGGGTTTGATTTTATTCATTCTGATAATCTTGGCACGATTAGCTAGTTTATAAGCTGGAGTTACACGCGCAATTTCTGTCATATTTTCACGATTACTATCGAGCAGAACTCCGAAACTTTTCTGATTCTTTATGTACTCAATCGTATGTCGAATCAACTGCATGAGTGGATTATCATAAGTAAACTCTCTAGTTGTATAGGCAGTATTTCCCATAAAAGGAACATTTCTTTTAAGATGATTTCCAACATCTATCACTCCCTTTACATGACTGTCGTTATGAGAAAATCTTTGGTATTCCTTATAAAGACCTTTTCGAATTGCAGCTTGTAGATACTTGGGGAAGAGATACATCAAAAGTTGATAGAGCTTATCTTCACGCGACAAAGCTACATCTAAACTAGTGAGATTGATATGAAGAACCTTTTGCAAAAGATAATGTAAAAAATGGTCGTTACTTTCATCAGAAAAACGAGAGGAAATCGTCAATTTTTCCTGACCACACCCCAGAAAACCAATCACATTTCCAGTCTTAATTTCCTGATTGACAGTTTCAAAAATCTTTTGGTCCTTCTCTAAATCAGGAGTATGAGTCAAATCATTTGGAAAAATAAAGATATTATCCTCTCTAGAAAGGTTATCCAGTGTTCTATCAAGAAGAGCTTGACTTAGTTTGGGATATTCTGCGACAAAATCTTCTTTAGCAATTTTATGCTGATTATCAGTTATCCGCATCATTATCACCAGTATCTTGCTGAACTGTTTGCTCGTTATTTGTAAGATCAAATGCTTTTTTCAATGTTGCCAGAGTTTCAGACTCTTCATAAGAACCCCGTAAGTAATCCTCCAAAAGTGGTTTGAGATAATCAGACCAGAGTAATTCATAGTCAAAGTCCACATCCTTCAACTTAAGGAAATAACTTGGACCGATATGATAATGACTATTTAACTCCTGAACTTTTTCGATTTCAGCATTCAAGTTTCTTAGACGAATTTTAGCTTCTTCGGCTTTATCACCAAGCACTTCATCAAGCATACCAAGTTGACTTTCAGCAGTAATTTCAACAAAACGGAAACGACGACGCATAGCAAAATCAAAGGTGTCCACCGAGCGGTCAATATCATTCATTGTTCCGATGATGTAAACATTTTCGGGGATATAAAACTTCTCATCGTTTTCGTGTAGATTGGTATATTGAGTAGAAACACTCCCCTTCTGACCACGATAGCCAGGGTCAATAGAGAAAAAGAGTTCACCAAAAATCTTAGAAATCTCTCCACGGTTGATTTCATCAATGATGAAAACGAATTTCTTGTCTGTGTCAATTTCTGTTGGGGAAACATAGTCTTTCAAACCAAATCTCTTTCTCAATGTTTCTAGGACAGTTTTTCCACCACTTTTGTAGTATTCTTGCTTATTATAATTTTTATCTTTATACAACTCGTAAACATATTTGCGAGGTAGTGACCATCCTGGAACACCACTATCATAATTTACTGACAAATTTTGTCTACTATTAACAGATAAGTAAGATGTTTTTGTTATATATTCTTTTTCTTCAGCAACATTTATATATTCTAAGTAAGAATCCCAAGCCTCATCAAAATTATCTTGTCCTCCAATCAATTGGGCTTCTTTTGCTTTCTGACAAAAATCTTTAAAAATACCGTCCTGTAGCCTAAACTCAATAGATCCATCCCCATTTGATACCGGTCTCAAACCCTCTACAAAATCCGTATAATCATAAGATGGGTGAAACTGTACAAAGCCGATTTGATCTTTGTTGCCATCTGTTAATTCGTTTGCAATATCAATAGCAAGGTGTGTTTTTCCTGTACCAGGTGCACCTCGAAGGATAAGGTTTTTGGATTTTCTTAATATATCTAAATAATCGTTAATATTTTTATTCATAACAACTTTCTCTATATTTTTTCTGTATGTGCCATTTAGAATGGATTTATATAAATTGATACGTTCCTTGTTTCTGTCCCAGTTGATGGTTTGTCTTGCACCTTTTGTACCTTGGTATTCCCATCCACCATCTACTTTCAACCAATTAACACCAATACAATGTTTAAACTTTGATTTTGTTTCATCAAAATAATAAGGTTTCACACATTGACCAATTCCTAAAATTTTCTTAAATCCTGTGGTAGCTATTATGTAATCATCTTTTTTTATGTCATGAGCAAATTTCCAAATAAATTTATCTCTCTGTTTTCCCTGATTCAATTCTTGAGGATTTTTATAATCTAGAATACTAGACAAATTAGAATCAAAATCTATGCAAGCTATATTCTCTTCTTTAAATAAGGACCAGACATTGCCACCACGACCTGCAACTATCATCCAATAATTTACTTTATCTTCCATTTTATAGCTCCTGTTTCACATTATAGGCTGTTAAATTTAATTGATTAATTTCTATAAACATATATTTTATATATAGAATATCATATCCTATAGAAAAAGAAAAGAATTTCCAAACAAAAAGCCCAGTGTTAGGAGCTTAAATATCTCATAACACTAGACTTCTTTTTTTATCTTAGTAATATTCACCCTGACGGTAGTCCCATGAGTTAAAGGTATCTGACAGGTGCATCATGATTTTATCAATGTCAAGCCCTTTGCGGATAACAACTGGTGCTGGTGAGATTGAACGGTCTCCTCCTTGTTCTGGGATGAGTTTACCATCTTTATCAACCATAGACACCATCACACCTTGCTCGTAGCGAGTTTCAATGGTTTTGTCAGGTTGGATGGATGCTACATAATCGTCAGCTTCGATGACAAGATCCACTGCTCCTTCGATACGTTCTCCGATTCCTTCTACCTTACCACGGTTTCCTTTTCCAGATGGGTTGGCTGATGAGGCGTAGACCATCTTACCTTCTTCCCAAAGTTTAGCAGCCAACTGCTCACCAGCTTTACCAAACTTGATGACAAAACAGCTAGTACCACGAACGTCTGTCATGAGTTCTTCACGACCATCACCGTATGCTTTCAATTTCTCAAAAGCTTCTGGTTTCCATGGAAGGATACAACCGAGGAGAATGTCTTCGTCCCAATGTTTTTGGTAGAAGGCTTCAATTTCTGGGTTGAGTTGTGCTAAAGCGCGTAGCTCATCCATGCTACCACAAAGTACAACACCTGGTTTGTTACGGTTACGCTCTTTAGCTTCAAATTTGCGTTCAAGACCTGCCTTATCGCTCGTCATGATAATGTAACCAACTTTTGTAGGGCAAACGATACATCCGCCCTCACCTTTTAAAATGTCATAGCCTTCTTGAGAAAGTGTTCCGTTCCATTGAATGTGTTTTGTCATAGTTCTATTTCCTTTTCTATTTTTCTTCTAATCCTGCCAGTAGGCTGGTCGTTGTTTTTCATAAGCAGCAATCAAATCTTCATACTGCAAAGTAATACCGATATCATCCAAACCATTTAAGAGCTTGTGTTTCCATTCACTATCGATTTCGAAAGTGAATTCTCCAACTGGTGAGATGATTTTTTGTTGTTCCAAGTCCACAGTTACCTGGTCACTTGGTTTTAGTTGGGCTAGTTTCTCTCTAACCTCCCTAGGCTGAACAATAGGCAACATGCCATTATTGAGTTCATTATTGTAATGAATATCCCCGAAAGATCCAGCAATCACGACCTTAAAACCGTAGTCTGCTAGAGCCCAAGCCGCGTGTTCTCGGGACGATCCTGCGCCAAAGTTGTCCCCTGAGATGAGGATACTGGCTTTTCGGTATTCAGGTCGGTTAAAGACAAAGTCTGGATCCTCTGTGTAGTTATCGTCCAGATAACGCCAAGCATACATGAGGTACTTACCAAAGCCTTTCTTATCAATTAATTTGAGAAACTGCTTGGGAAGGATTTGGTCTGTATCAATGTTATCATTCATGAGAGGAACGGTCGTTCCCGTATAAACTGTAAATTTCTCCATATCCTCTCCTTACTGTGCTTCTGGCATTTGCCGAACATCTACGAAGCGCCCTGCGATAGCTGCCGCAGCTGCCATGGCTGGACTGCAGAGATGGGTCTTAGCGCCAAATCCCTGTCTATCTTCAAAGTTGCGGTTACTGGTTGAAGCACAGTGAACGCCATCAGGTACCTTGTCGGGATTCATCCCTAGACACATGGAGCAACCTGGGTCTCTCCACTCAAAACCAGCATCTAGAAAGACTTTGTCCAAGCCCAACTTCTCAGCAGCTCGTTTGACAGGACGAGAGCCCGGAACTACAATTGCTGTTAGATTGGGAGCAATTTTCTTCCCTTTGACAAATCGCGCAGCCAGTTGCAAGTCACTGAGACGAGCATTAGTGCAAGACCCGATAAAGATATAACCTAGTTCAATATCTGCTGGCTTCTGACCAGGCTCCAAGTCCATGTAATTGTAGGCTCGCTCATCATTCATATCCTTAATTTCTGGGAAGCTACTGTCAAAGTCAACCCCCATAGCAGGATTGGTTCCCCAAGTCACCATGGGAGCCAAGTCTGAAACATCCATCTGGATAACCTTATCATAAACAGCATCCTCATCACTAACTAGGGTCTTCCAGTCGGCAACCGCCTCCTCGAAAGCTTCGGGAACACATTCTCGTCCTTTGAGATAATCATAGGTAGTTTGATCTGGATTCATGATGCCCATCTTAGAGCCAAACTCGATGGACATATTGCAGATAGTCATTCGCTCTTCCATGGTCAGAGCATCAATCGCTTGCCCACGATATTCCACCACATATCCTACACCACAGGCAACGCCGTACTTGGCAATCAAGGCGAGGATGTAATCCTTGGAATAGACTCCTTTTTGAGGAACGCCGGTGAATTCTACCAGCATTTTCTTAGGTTTAACTTGCCAGAGCGTCTGAGTAGCAAAGACATGCTCAACCTCACTAGTCCCAATCCCAAAGGCGATGGCTCCGAAAGCTCCGTGAGTAGCTGTGTGGCTATCTCCACAGACGATGAATTTTCCTGGTTGCGTTCGTCCTGTTTCTGGACCTACCATGTGAACAATCCCCTGCTTTTCAGAACCGTGGGCCGCATGTTCAATCCCAAATTCCTCAACATTCTCAGCAAGCTTATCAATTTGAGCCTTAGAAATCACATCTCGTATATCGTAGATATTAACTGTCGGGACATTGTGGTCAAAGGTTCCAAATGTCAAGTCTGGCCGTCTCAATCTGCGACCTGCATCTCGTAATCCTTGAAAAGCTTGGGGACTAGTCACTTCATGAATATAGTGCTGATCCACATACATGAGTTGGGGTTGCCCCTCTTCTCCTGTGATGACATGGCGGTCCCATAATTTATCAAAAATTGATTTTCCTGCCATCCATTACCTCCAAATAAAATATAAGGCTACTAGTGTGGTTACCATCCCGAGAAACCAAACTGTTTTAAAATACCATTTTCTAGTCTTGTGGTGAAAGGTGATTCCTGCCAACCAGGCACCAAAACCACCACAAGTAAGGGCTAAAATGAGTAAGATTTTCTCTGGGACGCGCCAAGCACCTCTTCTTGCCTTGGATTTGTCAATGCCATAAATCAAGAAAACCAGCAAATTCCAAATCAAGAGGGCAAGCGTTATTCCTTCATTTATCTTCATAGTCTTTCAATAATGGCTTCCGTCATTACCTTGGTCGAAGCCTGTCCTCCAATATCTCTCGTTAAAATTCCTGCTGCCAAACTGTTCTCAACAGCATGTTCGATACGCTCCGCATCCTCATAACGTCCAAAGCTATCTCTCAACATCATGGCAACTGACAAAATCATGGAGATAGGGTTGGCAATTCCTTGACCTGCAATATCAGGCGCTGAACCGTGAATGGGCTCATAAAGACTTGGACCTTTTTCAGAATGACTGGCTGATGGCATGACGCCAAGTGTGCCTGATAAAACGCTTGATTCATCAGATAAGATATCTCCGAAAAGATTTTCCGTCACAATGACATCAAACTTGGCAGGATTGGTAATCATGAGCATGGCAGCTGAGTCGACTAGCTGGTGTTCCAAGATCACATCTGGAAAATCTTGCGCGACTTCCTCAGCTACTCTCCGCCAGAGTTTTGATGTTGCTAGAACATTTTGCTTATCGATACTAGTAACGATTTTTCTGCGACTTCTTGCAATTTCAAAAGCCTTGCGAATAATCCGCTCTACTTCCTCATAGGAATAGTCGTTGATATCACGCGCTTTGCGCTCTTCAAGGATATGATCCCCAAAGTAAATCCCACCTGTCAACTCACGCACCACGACAAAGTCTACACCAGCAATTCGTTCCGGTTTGAGAGGTGACAAATGCTTGAGACTATCAAAGATTTTTACGGGGCGAATATTAGCATAGAGGTTGAGTTCCTTACGAAGAGCCAGCAAGCCTTGTTCAGGCCGAATCGCTGCGCCATCATACTGAGGACTACCGATAGCTGCTAGGAGAATAGCATCTGCTTCTCTACATGCCTTAAGGGTTTCATCAGGTAAGGGATGCCCCGCAGCATCAATACCTGCACCTCCAAAGGGGCGCCTGTCTATCACATAGTCAAAGCCAGTTTTTTCGGCTAGAGCTTCCAGAACCACTAAACCAGCTTCCATGATTTCTGGACCGATTCCATCCCCTGCTAGTGCTACTATTTTCTTTGTCATAGCCTTCTCCTTTACACACTAGGCATATCTCGGTAGGAAACGCTGCGCCCCATCTCACCTGCATTCTCTTTTTGAACAAAAGTATTGGCATTGATATAGGCAATAGCGGAAGCCTTCAATACATCGAAATCAAGACCTGCTGCGTTAAAGATGGTTTCTGTATCTCTGTTTTCAACAGTGACCAAGACACGAGCCTGGGCATCGATTCCATCCGTTACCGCGTCAATAGTATAGGACACCAAGCGAACAGATTGGTTAAAGAACTTATCGATAGCGTTAAAGATTGCTTCAACGGAACCTTGCCCTGTCGCATTAAATTCGACTTTTTCACCATCCATATTAGCCAGACTAACAAGCGCTTCAATGTCATTGTCCGCATGGGTTTGAAGTTGTAAATCATCAAAGTGGAAGCCTTCTGGATTTTCAACCATGGTTCCAGCTACCAGAGCTCGAATATCTGCATCTGTGATTTCTTGTTTCTTATCCGCTAGTGCCTTAAACTTAGCAAAGAGTGGTTTGATGTCTTCTTCAGTAAAGTCTAGGGCCAAATCTCTTAGTTTTTCAACAAAGGCATGGCGACCAGACAATTTTCCAAGCGGAAGGCTATTGCTCTTAACACCAACCAATTCAGGTGTGATGATCTCATAAGTGAGAGGATTTTTAAGAACTCCATCTTGGTGAATACCAGATTCATGAGAAAAGGCATTACCACCAACGACAGCCTTGTTTTTAGGAACTGGAATACCAGAGAAGCGAGAAACCATTTCTGACGTATTCATTGTTTCATCCAAAACAATATCACTAGTTGCTTGGAAGAAATCCTCACGAATCTTCAAAGCAACAGCTACTTCTTCAAGAGCAACATTACCTGCGCGTTCACCGATACCATTAATAGTTCCCTGGACACGTCCAGCACCGTGTTTAATTGCTGTCAAAGTATTTGCAGTTGCCATACCGAGATCATCGTGACAGTGGACACCAAAGACAACTTTATGATCTGATTTAATATTTTCAGTCAAGTGATCAAAGATGCGTGCAAACTCTTCTGGAGTCGTAAAGCCAACTGTGTCAGGGATATTGATATAAGATGCACCTGCATCGACCGCTGTTTGAACGACTTGTAAGAGGAAATCCAACTCTGTTCTAGTCGCATCTTCAGGAGAGAATTCGACGATTTCAAACTTAGAACGTGCATAAGAAACATGCTCCTTGATAGCTTCTAAAATCTCTTCCTTGCTCTTATTGAGCTTATACTTGCGGTGAATCGGACTGGTAGCGATAAAGACATGAATTTGTGGATACTTGGCATCCTTAAGAGCCTCATAACAAGCATCAATATCAGATTTTACAGAACGAGCTAATCCTGTCACTGCTGTTTTTTTCATGGCTCTAGCAATTTTTTGAACGGCTATAAATGAATCTGGACTAGCAGCCGGAAAACCAGCTTCAATTACAGAAATTCCCCATTTCTCCAGCTGTCTTGCAATGGAAACTTTTTCCTTTATTGAGAAGTTAACACCAGGTGTTTGTTCCCCATCACGAAGGCTTGTATCAAAAAATTCAACTTTACGCATAAGATTTCCCCTTTTCCAAATGTGGTTTTAAAAAAACATCTCGCTCAGAAGCCCAAGCGAGATGTTGATTTACTCCCGCTTGGTAAGCCAAACAGGACTAATGCTTTTGCACTAGCCCGAGTACCTCAACAACAAAGCAAATTGATTAAACTTAGCTGTTTTCATGTTTGACTTTCTCCTTCGTTTGATATCTTGTTTAGTATTTTAGCATAGGTAAAATCTCTTGTCAAGAAAAAATCCATTATTTTCTGAAAATTTCTTCAGTAAAGAATATTTTGCTAATTGAAAGTATTTGAAAACTCAAGTGACTTTCCTTATTTTTTCACAGTCAAGTTCCAACTTTTTTCGATGAGTTCTATCACTTCTTCATCTTGCAAACTATCATCAAGCGCCAGACTAAGCCAGTAGCGTTTGTTCATATGAAAGGCTGGATAAATACCCCTTTTTGAAAGCAAGTCAGTTACTTGGTCGTGTTTGATATTGACTGCTTCGACTAGCCCTTCTCTCCCCTTTTCCAGCTTATCCCAAGGAATTCTCATCAAAACAGCATACCATTTTTGATTACCTTCATGGCGTAATACAGCTGTATCAGGCGATTTTTCCCACAAATACTCCAATTGATTACCATACTTTTTCTGAACTTGAGCCATGATACGCTTAGTCTGAGGACAGATAAAATCCTGCACATCAAAGCAAGCCTTCCGAATCTGGTAAAGAATCTCCAAACAAGCCTCACGGACACTTCCGACAAAACTTCCCCTCATGCTTTCCATGTGAACTTGAGGATAGAGGTCACCAGTCTCCTGATCAAAGACCTGAAAACTCACATTATCAGGAGTGATGGAGACTGTCATGATAAAGTCACCCTGTAAAATCTGGCAACTATAGGTCCAGACTTCTCCATTTTCTACAAAACCATAGGCATTAGCTTTTTCTTTATTAAACTGATAGGATTTAAAAATTTCAAACATAAGTGAAAACTGCTACCCAAAGCTAGCAGTTCCTTTCTATTTTTTAAAAGACAACCTTAGTTCCATGCAATTGTGTCACACCCAGCTGGTCGATAAAGGTTTGACGGTTGTCCAAGTCAATCCCCCCACCTGCTAGAATTTCAATTTTACCTTTAGCATGTTCTAAAATTCTGTGATAGTGTTCAAAACGTTTCTCGAGCGAGTCACCAGACACACCAGCACGAGTTAAGATACGAGTGACACCAGCTTGGCTGAGCCAGTCAATGGCTTCCAACTGGTCTTCATCACTCAATTCATCAAAGGCCATGTGGAAGACAATTTCCATTCCTTTTGATGCAGCAATCAGCTTCTCAAGATTATCCTTGTCCAACTTCTTATCAGCAGTTAAAGTACCAAAGACGACCCCTTGGCTACCTGCTTGAGCAGTTAAACGAATGTCTTCTAGCATGATGGCAATTTCCAGATCATGATAGATAAAGTCGCCTCCACGTGGACGAATCATAGTCATAATGGTGGTGTCGTAGTTAGCTGCCAGTTCAACCGCCGCCTTGGTCACTCCATAGCTAGGTGTTGTTCCTCCTACTGCTAGATTGTCACAAAGTTCGATTCGACGAGCTCCAGCCTGCATCGCTTTTTCAAGCAAGGTCACATTTTCAGCACAAAATTCGTAAATCATTTGATTCTCCTTGATGTTTTCTTTGAATTTATTATATCATATTATTTTAAATATGCTTTCATTTTTATCAAGGCAAATAACTACTATTTTTATCTATTCTTTGTCAGGAATGACTTTAAAGAGATAGTAGGTGATAAAGATAGTCAAGGCTCCCAGACCAATTTTAACAGGTAAGAGAGGAGCGAAATAGATAGAGATTCCCATCAAGATATAGATAGATACGATGATTTTTTTCTTTCGTTCTCGCGCTATTGACTTGGTTTCCCGAAAGTCCGCTACATAAGTCTGATAAAGCTTTGTATGATAAAGCCAGTCTTCAAAACGCTTAGAAGATTTTGAAAAGCAAGCAATAGCTAACAAAAGAAAGGGGGTTGTTGGTAAAAGTGGTAGGACAACTCCAATAACAGCTAAAGCCAGTGAAATAAAGCCAATACAGAGATAAATGATACGCATGATTTCTCCTAGATAAATTACTCTTCCTCTAGTTTCGCACACAAGGGGGAAATTTGTCAAGCTCCAACCAAAAAGAGCCTGAAAATCATTTTCAGGACTCTTCATTTTACTTAATTTTTTCCTCTTCGTAGTCGCCATTACTACATACAACCTGCTTGCCACCACCACGGACTTTTTTCTCCACAAGGAAGTGTCCGCATTTTGGACAGTCACGGCCAATTGGTTTATCCCAGGAAGTAAACTCACATTCTGGGTAACGATTGCAACCATAGAAGATACGATTGCGCTTGGTTTTGCGTTCGATGATTTGTCCTTGATGACAGCTTGGACACTCGACACCAATCTCCTTGACAATCGCTTGTGTGTGACGGCAGTCTGGGAAATTGCTACAAGCATAGAATTTACCAAAACGACCGAGCTTAATCACCATCGGACTGCCACAAACTTCACAGTCAAATCCAGCTGGCTCATCCTTGATCTGGATTTTTTCCATTTCGGATTCAGCCTTGGCCACTTCTTTAGAGAATGGTTTGTAAAAGGCATCAATGACACGTTGCCACTGCTCTTTACCAACTTCGACATCATCCAGTTTTCCTTCCATCTCAGCTGTGAAGGTCACATTGACAATATCTGGGAAGTATTCAACGATGAGTTTATTGACAATTTCTCCCAGTTCTGTCGGTTCAAAACGTTTAGCTGCCAGACGAACGTAGTAACGTTTTTGGATGGTTTCAATGGTCGGAGCATAGGTTGACGGACGTCCAACTCCATTTTCTTCCAAGGTCTTGATAAGAGTCGCTTCTGAATAGCGAGCTGGCGGTTGGGTGAAATGTTGCTCTGGCTTGCTATTCACCTGCTTGACCACATCTCCTACTACCATATCTGGCAACATTTTGTTCTTGTCAGAGTCATTGTAGATAGCAAGATACCCATCAAACTTAACTTGGCTTCCATTTGCCGCAAACTGAACCCCATTTTGAGAGAGCTTAACAGCCATGGTATCAAAGATAGCGCCTGTCATCTGGCTAGCCACAAAACGGTTCCAGATAAGAGTATAGAGCTTGAGCTGGTCTTTGTCCAAGTACTTAGCGATGCTTTCTGGTGTGTTAAAGACACTAGATGGGCGAATGGCTTCGTGGGCATCTTGAGCACCTGAGGCATTCTTGACCTTGCTACCATGCTTGGAATACTTGCTACCAAAACGGTCGTTAATGTAGCTTGCCGCTTCATTCTGAGCCACAGGACTGATACGAGTCGAGTCTGTACGCATATAGGTAATCAAACCTTGCACACCTGATCCGATATTGATCCCTTCATAGAGCTGTTGAGCCACCATCATGGTCTTTCGAGTACGGAAATTGATTTTGTTAGCAGCATCCATCTGCATGGTTGAAGTCGTATACGGTAGGGGCGCATTGCGTTTGCGTTCTTTCTTATCTACCTGGTCTACTGTGAAATCTTTGCTAGTCAAATGGGACAAGACTTCTTTGACTTCTTCATTGGTGGTCAATTTCATCTTTTTGCCATTCATACCATAGAAAGAAGCCTGAAATTGTTTGGTTCCCTTCTTAAAGACACCATCAATTGTCCAGTATTCTTCCGGTTGGAAGGCATTGATTTCATTTTCGCGGTCAATAATGAGCTTAAGGGCAACAGACTGCACGCGTCCTGCTGATAAGCCCTTCTTGACCTTTTTCCACAAAATAGGCGAAATCGAATACCCTACCAAGCGGTCTAAGACTCGACGAGCTTGTTGGGCGTCGACCAAGTCCATATCAATCTTGCGTGGTTCTTTAAAGGCATTTTTTACCGCGTCTTTGGTGATTTCATTAAAGACTACACGGTTGGCATCATTCTCGTCCAAGTTGAGAATGTGAGCCAAATGCCAGGAAATTGCTTCTCCTTCACGGTCCGGGTCACTCGCCAGAAAGACTTTATTGGCCTTTTTAGCTTCTTTTTTTAAGTCATTGATGAGAGGACCTTTTCCTCGGATATTGATATACTGTGGTTCATAGTTATTTTCAATGTCGACTGACATACTGGATTTCTTCAAATCACGGATATGCCCGACACTGGCTAAAACCTTATAATTTCTGCCTAGATATTTCTCAATCGTTTTCGCCTTGGCAGGCGACTCCACGATGACTAGATTTTTTTTAACTGTTGATTTTTTCTTCTTTGTTGCCGTAGCCACACTATCACACCTTTTCAAAGTAATAAACTTTATAAAGTGTAAACCATTTTTCTATAGCTGTCAAGACCTAAGTCCTATATATAGAAGAAAAGTTTATCTGTGTGAACAAATTTCTCCTTAAAATTCAAACTCAGCCAGCACATCTTGACCACTGCTAATCAGCTTTGCTCCCTCTTGGATCAGATGGTGGCAGCCATCTGAATGGCCATCTAAAATGTTGCCTGGAATGGCAAAAACATCACGTCCTTCCTCCATAGCACGCTCACAGGTGATGAGACTCCCTGAACGCATCCTTGCCTCTGCTACAATAACGCCACGGCACAGTCCTGCTATGATTCGATTACGAGCTGGAAAGTGAAATTTCAAGGGTTCCTCACCAGGTCCGTATTCGCTAAGTACCAAATGGTGATTGCCAATGTGTTCCTGCAAACGTTTATTGGCTCGGGGATAAAAAACATCCAATCCTGTTCCAATGACAGCAATTGTTCTTCCTCCATTCTGGAGTGCAGCCATATGGGCAGCCGTATCAATCCCTTTGGCTAAACCACTGACCACAATTAACTCGTTTTCCAAACCTTGAATGACTTTCTGGACCGACTTTGCTCCCTGACTAGAACATGAACGACTCCCTACAACAGCAACTTTCGGAAACTTTAACAAGTCCAGATTTCCTTTATAAAACAAGAGCGCTGGAGCATCATAAATCTCACTCAGATCCCAAGGATAACAGTCATCAAGAATAGAAAAGGATGGAAATTTCTGAAACTCCTTCTCCAACTGTGCATCATCTATCTGGAAATAGCGTTCCATAAATACAGCAGGATTACGACATCCTGAAATTTCTGCAATATCACCTAGCAAGAGCTCCTGATCTACGGTCTCGTCGTATTCAAGAAAAGTTAAAATCTGTTGATTTGTCAGCCCAGCTTTTCTCAATTTGTAAATCTCATAGTTTGTGATCTTCATATACAACTCCATTTCTTTTTCTACTCATCTATCTATTCGTAAAAAAAATAAAAAGAAGACTAAGAATCTTCTTTTTTTCATTTATTCAGCTTTAGTAGTTGACCAGCTACTTTCAACCATCGGTAAGATTGTTTTTAAAGTTTCCCCATCCCCTTCAAGTGAAACATAGCGGATTTTACCATCATTTGATCGGAAAACCCAGGTAACGAGGTATTTCCCTGACTTAGCAATTGCATTGACAACATAGGCTTCATAGCCTCCAATGGTCGATTTGGAGCCCCAAACCTTACTGAAATCAGAGCTTTGTTCTTTGGAAGTTAAAATACTAGATGAGACAGTCACAACATCCAGTTTAGCATATTCTTCTTCGCTGATATTGAACTGCTCAGCCTTGAAGGTATTCAGCGTAACAATGTTGATATCTGTTCCATCACTATACTGTATATCATTTCCACCTTCTACTTCATGGAATTGAACCCATGATTTGGGTACCTTGACAAAACCATATTCATTCGAACCGATGATTTGCGTCTCTTCCTTTTTCGCTTCAGAAACAGTAGAGCTAGAGCTACTCGTTTCCTGACTGCTAGAAGAACTAACAACCGCAGTCGAACTTTCTTCGGTTGCTGTTTGCGATTTATTAGAACATGAAGCTAGAAAAACACTAGCAGTAACTACAGTACCTAAAATTAATAATTTTTTCATCCTACCACCTTTCCATCTGCATTATAAGAAAAATATGGACTTCTGTCAAATTCTAACCTGATCGATTCTGTTAGTTTCCGATTTTATAGCTCTCATTTAAAGCAAAAACTCTTGAAAAATCTTCAAGAGTTTTATTTTTTATTTCTATTCTTCATCCATGCTTAAGACGCTAAGGAAGGCTTCTTGTGGGACTTCTACTGATCCGATAGCTTTCATGCGTTTCTTACCAGCTTTTTGTTTTTCAAGGAGTTTGCGTTTACGAGAAACGTCACCACCGTAACACTTGGCAAGTACGTTCTTACGAAGGGCCTTGATATCCGTACGAGCCACAATCTTGTGCCCAATTGCTGCTTGAATTGGAACCTCAAATTGTTGACGAGGGATGATTTTCTTGAGCTTATCCACGATGAGTTTCCCACGTTCGTAGGCAAAGTCCTTGTGAACGATAAAGCTAAGGGCATCCACCTTATCACCATTGAGAAGGATATCCATTTTGACCAGTTTAGATGGGCGGTACTCTGACAATTCGTAGTCAAAGCTTGCATAACCACGCGTCGAAGACTTAAGCTTATCAAAGAAGTCAAAGACGATTTCAGCAAGTGGAATTTGATAGATAACATTGACACGATTGTCATCAATATAGTCCATGGTCACAAAGTCCCCACGTTTGCGTTGAGCTAATTCCATAACTGCCCCAACAAACTCCTGTGGTACCATGATTTGCGCCTTAACATACGGCTCTTCAATAGTCGCAATCTTGGTTGGGTCTGGGAATTCAGACGGGTTAGACACATCCATAGATTCACCGTCAGTTTGGTTAACTTTATAGATAACAGACGGTGCTGTCATGATGAGATCAATGTTGAACTCACGCTCTAAACGCTCTTGAATAACATCCATATGGAGAAGCCCAAGGAATCCACAACGGAAACCAAATCCCAGCGCCTGCGATGTTTCTGGTTCAAACTGCAAGCTAGCATCATTCAGTTGCAATTTTTCAAGGGCTTCACGAAGGTCATTGTATTTATTTGACTCAATTGGGTAAAGTCCTGCAAAGACCATAGGATTCATCTGCTTATAGCCATCCAATGGTTCTGCGGCAGGATTGCTTGCTAGGGTCACTGTATCTCCGACACGCGTATCTTGAACTGTCTTGATAGAAGCCGCAATATAACCAACGTCACCAGTCGCAAGAAAATCACGACCAACTGCTTTCGGCGTGAAAATACCAACTTCCGTCACATCAAAGGTCTTACCATTGCTCATGAGCTGAATCTTATCACCAGGTTTGACTACTCCGTCCATGACACGAACTTGGAGGATAACCCCACGGTAAGCATCGTAGACAGAGTCGAAAATCAAGGCCTTGAGTGGCGCCGCCACATCACCAGTTGGAGCTGGCACTTTTTCCACGATCTGCTCAAGAATTTCTTCAATACCAATACCAGCTTTGGCTGAAGCTAAGACTGCTTCGCTGGCATCCAGTCCGATGACATCCTCAATCTCCGTACGCACGCGCTCTGGATCAGCTGCTGGAAGGTCAATCTTGTTAATGACTGGCAGAATTTCCAAATCATTGTCCAAGGCTAGATAAACGTTAGCAAGTGTTTGAGCTTCAATCCCTTGAGCCGCATCAACCACCAAAATCGCTCCTTCACAGGCCGCTAGCGAACGCGACACTTCATAGGTAAAGTCAACGTGCCCCGGCGTATCAATCAAGTGGAAAATATAGGTCTCACCATCTTTTGCAGTATAATTCAGCTCGATAGCATTGAGTTTAATGGTAATCCCACGTTCACGCTCAAGATCCATACTATCCAGAAGTTGGGCTTGCATTTCACGACTAGAAACCGTCTCCGTCTTTTCCAAAATGCGGTCTGCTAGGGTTGATTTCCCATGGTCAATATGGGCGATAATAGAGAAGTTTCGAATCTTCTCCTGTCGTTTCTTCAATTCTTCTAAGTTCATGATGCTCTTCCTTTCAGGGTATCTATTAATTATAAATTGTTTTTAACATTTTGACAAGACCATACCCTGCTAGGAGTACTAATCTTCGGCAATAAAGCCATCATTTTCGATAAAGTGGTGTTCTGCCATTCCTTGGTCTGTAAAGACGATCCCATGAAGGACACCACCATAGACAGCTCCTCCATCCATGCCAATCTTGCCATCATCTGTTATCCAAAGCTCAGCTGTACCTCGGTCTTGCTTTAGCAAACCATAAACCGGTGTATGCCCAAAGACAATGGTTTTTCCAGTATGATTTTCTGCTTCGTGGAATGGTTTTCTGAGCCAGACTTTCTTGTAATCTGTGGTTTCATGCCAATCATCCAAAGTTAAATCAATACCAGCATGAACAAAGATATACTTGTCTGTCTCTACTACAAATGGCATTTGACGAATAAATTCGACCAAGTCTGCTGCTTCTGTCGCAACCCGCTTGGCATCTTCTACGCCATCAACTGGTGCATCCAAGGGACGACCTAAAATTGAGTTAATAGTTGTATCTCCACCATTGCGACGATAATGGTCATAGCTTTCTTCTGGGTCATCGAGCCAAGTCAGAAACATATACTCATGGTTTCCTGATAGACAGATAGCCCCTTGATTGTCGACCAAGTCTTTGACCATTTCTAGAACACGGCGACTGTCTTCACCTCGGTCAATCAAATCTCCCAGAAAGAGCAACTGGGTGTGACCGTCCCATGTTTTGAGAAGGTCTTCCAGCATACCTGCTTTCCCGTGGACATCTCCAATTACATAATAGTCTGTCATTTATTTCTCCCTCGTTTGCAATAATTCTCTGGCTTGGGTAAGGGCAGCTTCAGTTACATTTTCCCCAGCTAACATCTTAGCTACTTCCTCTACTCGCTCTTCTAAAGTCAAAAGGCGAACCGTCGACACCGTAGAGTGCTCATCACTAATCTTCTCAATAAAGAATTGATAATCCGCGATGGCAATCACTTGTGGAAAGTGAGAGATAGCAAGAACCTGACCATGCTGGCCAATCTTATGAATCTTTTGAGCAATGGCCTGGGCTACACGACCTGAAACTCCCGTATCCACCTCATCAAAGACAATACTGGTCTTACCTTCCTTACGAGAAAAGGCGGATTTAATAGCTAACATGAGGCGGGATAATTCCCCACCAGATGCAACTTTGACCAAAGGCTTAAAGTCCTCACCAGGGTTGGTGGAAATGTAAAACTCGACCGTTTCATTCCCCTCACGACTAAATTTGCCCTTGCTAAAGCGAACCTGAAATTGAGCTTTCTCCATATAGAGGTCTTGCAGTTCTTGTTTAATCTCTGCCTCAAGCTGCTGAGCCAAATCATGACGAGCAGATGCAAGCTGACCTGCCAAGTCGACAAGATTAACTTCCAATTTCTTGAGCTCTGCTTCCATGTCTTCAGAAGAAAGATTATTTCCAGTCAAGAGATTGTACTCATCCGTAATCTTGGCAAAATAAAGCAGGACATCGTCCACAGTCCCACCGTACTTGCGGGTAATAGTATTTATAAGGTCTAAGCGATTCTCAACCTGCATGAGGCGATTGCCATCAAAATCTAAGTCCTCAATAATATCTTCCAAACGCTTTGTAATATCTTCTAAAACATAGTAGGTCTCAGACAGAGAACTTGAAATTTCACGGTATTCAGGGTCATATTCTTCAACACTTTCCATGTCATTCATAGCTGAACGGACATTAGCAAGACTGGAGAATTCCTCATTGTCCAACATACTGTAGGCATTGGTTAGCGTATCCGCAATATTCTTATGATTGAGGAGTTTATCTCGTTCTTGGTTGAGAGCCAAGTCTTCACCAGCCTGTAAGTTCGCTGCCTCAATCTCTGCCATTTGAAATTCCAACATCTCAATACGAGCCTTATGTTCCTGCTGGTTTTTCTTGACTTCCAAAACCTGCTTGCGCATTTTGCGATAGGCATCAAAGCTCGTCTGATAGGTCTCCTTCAAGTCCAAGAACACAGTATCACCAAACTCATCCAACATCTGGATGTGCAGTTGAGGACGCATTAACTCCTCTTGGTCATGCTGACCATGGATATCCACAAGGTGTTGCCCAATAGCACGCAAGACAGAAAGATTGACCATCTGGCCATTCACGCGACTAACACTACGACCATTTTGCAGAATTTCACGCCGGATGATAATTTCATCACCCATTTCCAAACCTTGCTCATCAAAAAGTTCCTGTAAAAGGCGACTATTTTCAACTGAGAAAAGCCCCTCAATCTCTGCTTTTGGCGCACCGTGACGAATAACGTCTGTCGTTGCACGAGCCCCCAACATGAGATTCATAGCGTCGATAATGATAGACTTTCCAGCACCCGTTTCCCCGGTCAAAACAGTCATACCCTTTTCAAAATTGAGGGAAATCGCCTCAATAATGGCAAAGTTTTTTATCGAAATTTCAAGTAACATACTGACCTACCATTTTTTGACTTGTTCAACAATTTCTTCAGCTGCCTCTGCTGTTCTAGCTACAATTAAGATAGAATCATCATCAGCTAGACAGCTAAAAATCTGTTCAGAAAATGCTTCAACCAACTGACTCTTCACAAAAATAGTATTTCCAGGAATGACAGCAAGGTTGATCATATTTCCCATTAACTCAGAACTCACAATATTGTCCTCAGCCAACTGCAAACTTTTGACGATTGATTTTGGCAACTCATAGATATAGGTGTTGTTCTTCAAAGGAATTTTAACAATCCCAAGCTCCTTGATGTCTCTTGAGACAGTGGCTTGCGTAGCAGAAATACCTGCTTCCTTCAAATGCTCAACGATTTCTTCCTGAGTCCCGATCTGATAATCCGTAACAAATCTTCTAATTTTTTCAAGTCTCTCTTTTTTATTCATCTTTAAATTCTCTATGTGCTCTCTCTACAACTTTTTCTATTTCGGGGGCAACTTGATTACTTGCTCCCTCTTCCTTTTTCAAATATGCCAGAAATTCGATGTTTCCATGTCCACCTTGGATTGGTGAATAGTCTAATCCAAGCACTGAAAAACCTTGTTCAACTGCCATAGCAGTGACAGCTTCAAGGACAGTTTGATGAACCTTGGCATCTCGAATGATTCCATTCTTTCCAATCTGCTCACGACCTGCTTCAAACTGGGGTTTGACAAGTGCCACCACCTGACCTTGATCAGCCAAGACACGATGCAAGGCAGGCAAAATCAGACTGAGGGAAATGAAACTCACATCAATACTGGCAAAGCTCGGTTCCTGCTCAAAATCAGTCTTTTCAGCGTAACGAAAATTAAACTGCTCCATGCTGATAACCCGCGGGTCTTGGCGTAATTTCCAAGCCAACTGATTGGTGCCAACATCGACTGCAAAGATCAACTCAGCACCATTTTGCAACATGACGTCAGTAAATCCTCCAGTGGAGGCCCCAATATCAATCGTGGTTGCGCCATCCACTGATAAATCAAAGACCTGCAAGGCCTTCTCTAGTTTTAGACCACCTCGACTGACATACTTGAGTTTTTCACCCTTGAGTTTTAGCTCAGTGTCATCTGGGATTTTCTCTCCTGGTTTGTCAAAGCGTTCTCCATTAAGGACTGCTACGACTAGACCAGCCATGACACCGCGCTTGGCCTGTTCTCGCGTTTCAAACAAGCCCTGTTTATAAGCTAGTACATCCACTCTTTCCTTAGCCATTGATTCTCAAACTTTCTACTACTTTCACAATCGGCTCTGTTTCAAAGCTGACTTGCTGGGCAATTTCTTCTAACTTGGCATTAGCTTGATCCAAGGTTTGGTTACAAAAGGCAGTCGCCTCTTCCAAGCCCAGCAAGGCTGGATAGGTTGATTTTTCAGCTTGTAAATCCTTTTGTGGTGTCTTACCGATTTCCTCAAAACTAGCTGTCACATCAAGCACATCGTCTCTGACTTGAAAAGCAAGCCCTATTAATTCGCCAACAGTTTTCAGTTTTGCTTGTATTTCAGGAGCCAATTCAGCTATAATAGCAGCTGCCTGGAAGGGATAGGCTAGTAGTTTCCCAGTCTTATTGGCATGAATGGTCTGGAGTTCTTCCAAAGACAAATGCTGGTGTTCGCCTTCCATGTCCAAAACCTGCCCTGCTACCATGCCCAGACTACCTGAAGCAAGGGATAAGTTGGCAATCAAGTCCACCTTGATCTGACTTGGCAAATCTGCCTGAGCAATCAAGGCATAGGGATCTAGGAACAAAGCATCTCCTGCCAATATTGCCATAGCTTCGCCAAATTTCTTATGATTGGTCAAACGCCCCCGACGATAATCATCATCATCCATGGCTGGAAGATCATCGTGAATCAAGCTCCCTGTATGAATCATTTCCAAGGCCGCAGCCACCTGCGCGTGTGCTGGTCTAATAGCAACATGCAAGGCTTCCAAAACCTCTAACAAGAGAAAAGGCCGAATACGCTTGCCACCAGCATGAATGGAATAGAGAACAGACTCTCGCAAACTAGAAGCAAACTGCTGGTCTCCATAAAAATCTTCCAAGGCAGACTCGACAAGAGCTAATTTTTCTTGCTTCTTCATTCAAAATCACTTTCTGTTCCGTCTTCTTGCATGACCTTAACCAAGGTCTTTTCAGCCTTGTCCAGCGTCGCTTGGAGCTCTTTTGACAAGACCATGCCCTTTTGAAAGGCCGCAATTGCATCTTCCAGAGCGATTTCACCATTTTCTAAACTTTGGACAATGGTCTCCAGTTCTGCTAGATTTTCCTCAAATTTCTTTTGTTTTGACATCTTTAACCTCTAATTCTACTTGACCATCTCGCATCAAAAGCGTCACTTGGTCTTTTTTATTCAACATCTCAACCGAATCTACTACTGACTCTTCTTTTTTGACAATTGCATAACCACGCGCCACGATTCGACTGGTATCCAACATCAGTAAGGCTTCTGAAAGTCGCTTGACTTCAGCGACTTTGGCATCATAAACAAGCGCCATTTGGCTACGTAGGAGCTTGTCCAACTGACCTAGACGGTCTTGATAACGCTGGATTTTGGTTATAGGTGATAATTGGACTAGTTGATGCGTCCTTGCTTGCACTAGCTGTTTGTTATCAGAAATCCGTGTTCGCAAACTTTGTTTTAAACGCAGTTGCAGTTGGTCCAACCGTTGCAAATAGCCGTCATACAAGCGCTCTGGCTGTCTAAAGATGATTGACTGACTGCATTTTTTCAAAGCTTCTTTTTTCTTTGACAAGACATTCTGAACTGCTGTCGCCATCCGTTTTTCTTGATTTTGCAAATGGGTCAAGAGATCCAACTTTGTTACAGGTGTTGCCAGTTCAGCTGCAGCTGTTGGCGTCGCAGCACGACGATCAGCCACAAAGTCTGCCAAGGTCACATCTGTCTCATGACCAACACTAGAGATGATGGGCAAACGGGATTCAAAAATAGCTCGTACCACAATCTCTTCGTTAAAGGCCCAGAGATCCTCGATGGAACCACCACCACGACCAATGATGAGAACATCTAGGCCCTCACGTTGATTGGCACGCGCAATATTTCGAGCAATTTCCTCCGCTGCTCCATCACCTTGTACCTTGGTCGGATAGAGAAGGATATCAACACCAGGAAAACGTCTGCTGACGGTCGTGATGATATCTCGAATAACGGCTCCACTACGACTGGTCACCACTCCAATTCGCTTAGCAAACTGGGGAAGAGGTTGCTTGAATCTCTCTTGAAATAGACCTTCTTCCGTCAATTTTTTCTTAAGTTGTTCAAACTGAATCGCTAGCGCCCCAACCCCATCAGGCTCAGCCTTTTCAATGATGATAGAGTAGCTCCCACTGGGTTCATAGACCTGCACACGCCCAACCACATTGATTTTCATTCCCTCTTCCAAGTCGAAACCTAATTTTTGATAAATCCCAGACCAGATGGTCGCTTGAATAACTGCATGGTCATCCTTTAGGGAGAAATATTGGTGAGTAGGTCGTTTACGAAAGTTGGAAACTTGACCAGTTAAATAGACCCGTTCCAAGTAAGGGTCTTTATCGAATTTCATTTTCAGATACTTGGTCAAAGTTGTTACCGATAAATACTTTTCCATCTCCACCTACTATTCATTTTCTTGCTTTTCCATGGGTATTATTATACCAAAAACATGCTTAAAAATCACCTTTTTCCTACTGAAACTAAAGGAAAAATAGAAAAAGGAGGCTAGGCCTCCTCATCTGATTATTTGCTGTTTCGCGCTTCTTCCAAAATCTTTGCAATCTTAGTGGTCAAAAGGTCGATAGCAACTGTATTGCTGACTCCCTCAGGAATGACGATATCAGCATAACGCTTGGTCGGCTCGATAAACTGGTGGTACATAGGTTTGACCACACCCAAATACTGATCAATAACGCTATCCAGACTACGTCCACGCTCCTCCATATCTCGCTTGATACGACGAATAATGCGCACATCATCATCTGTATCCACAAAAATCTTGATATCCATCAAATCGCGCAGGCGCTTATCCTCCAAGACCAGAATCCCCTCAACGATAAAGACATCCTGAGGCTCCTGACGATAGGTCTTGCTACTCCGTGTATGCTCTGTATAGTCATAAGTCGGAATGTCCACTGGACGCCCTGCCAACAATTCCTTAATCTGCTCGATCATCAAGTCTGTATCAAAGGCAAAAGGATGGTCGTAGTTGGTTTTGACGCGCTCTTCAAAGGTCAAGTGAGACTGATCCTTGTAGTATGAATCATGCTCAATCATGGAAATCTTTTCATCAGGAAAATGCGATAAAATGGCTCTTGAAACACTGGTCTTACCACCACCAGAACCACCTGTCACTCCGATAATGATTGGTCTATTTTGCATGCTATCCTCCGTTTTTTTATCCGTCGTCTATTCTATCACATTTTTTGCAAAATTTATAGTCTGATTTGGATAGTCTAGGGGAAACAAATCCATCCCCACACTCCAGTTAGACTAGCCAAAAACCTTTCTTGGTTTGTAGAAATTGTCCCTTTTTTCTAAAATGGCAAGCAATTTATCACCTTCAAAAGCAGCCACTTCTTGTTCTGTTTGGTCTAACTCGATAAAACGACCAAAGCGCACTTCTGTAGCTTGTTCTGGAGTTAGGAAAACTTTGACAAGGTCCCCTGTACCAATCTCTAGAGGATGGAGAAAGTCCAGTTGGCCAGCCTCCGCTTTTGCAGCAATTTCGTCCAAGGTAAGAGCATCCTCCAGTTGTAAACCTGCT
This sequence comes from Streptococcus oralis, assembly GCA_963527085.1. Taxonomy (GTDB): domain Bacteria; phylum Bacillota; class Bacilli; order Lactobacillales; family Streptococcaceae; genus Streptococcus; species Streptococcus oralis_CV. The sequence continues at coordinate 3,054 of CAURRB010000003.1, read as the reverse complement.
GCACTCGTCCGAGTCAAATGGGACATATGGGCCGCATAACCCAGCTTCTCTCCCAAATCAACTGACAAAGTACGGATATAAGTCCCCTTACTACATTTCACACGAAATGTAAAACGTGCAAGGTGATCCTCATAAGAAATCGGACTTGTTCGTTCAAATTGATAAATGGTCACCTGACGTTCTGGACGTTCCACTTCCTGACCAGCACGCGCATACTCATAGAGCTTACGACCATTGACCTTGACAGCCGAATACATAGGAGGAATCTGGGTAATAGGCCCAGTCAAACTAGCGATTGCTTCATCGACAAGCTTTTCATCCAAGGGCGATAAAACAGGGGTCTCTGCGACCACTTCTCCACTGGCATCCTCAGTCGTCGTGGAATAGCCGAGAGTGATTTCCCCCTCATAGACCTTGCCCTCGTCCTGCATAAACTCGACCATGCGTGTCGCCTTGCCAACTGCAATGGGCAAAACACCCACTACATCCGGATCCAGAGTTCCACCATGACCAATCTTCTTGGTTCCCAAAATCTTACGCAGTTTAAAAACCGCATCATGCGAAGTCATCCCCGCTTCTTTTTTTAAATTGATAATACCGTTCATGTCTTGCTTTCTAGTTTCCCTTTCACTTCTATTCCTCATTGTTTAAATTAATTTTTTTAATATCATATAAATCCTCAGAGTAAAATGGTTTACCCGACTCAATTGGTAAAATATATTCAAAATTATCATCCTTTTCAAGCTGTTTATATTTTCCATTAACAACCGAAAAGTAGTCAGCATTTATGTTGTAATATCCATCTGGAAAGCTTGAAAAATCAATATCTCCTAGTTCCAATAGGTTGCTTTTGCTAAGTGTTAAATGCAAGCAAAGTGCTCCCTCCTTCATAAAGTCTTTAACAGAAAGAGTCGCATATCCTCTAAAAGCTTGTTTTTCTTTACTGAATGAATTTTGATTTTGAAGAGACTTTTCTTTTATTAAAGGAGTTATCCTATATGAATTTGATATTTTAAAACCAGGGCTAGCTAATGGCTGTTCTTTATTATCAATAACTACTATATCATATCCTTTCTTTTGTATTGCACTTTCTACAGCTGATTTAAAATCATTCAGAACTGTCTGTGCCTCTTGGCTCGATGCAGAAAGCCTCAAGAATTCTTTAAAACCATAATTCTCATTAATGAAACTGACCTGTGTTAATTTTTGACGAATGTACTTAGCACCTACTTGGATAGTCATTCCATTATCCGATACTTCAAAAATACTAATATCTGAAACGTTACTATCTATTTCTACGCTTTTAAGAGCAACATCATAATTCATTCCCCTAGAAGAATAAAACTCTTTTAATTGTTGAACTTTAGCATTATTTCTAAAGTGGATTTGAATTCTACTTCCTATAAGTGGAGAAAAAATCCCAATCAAAAATAGAATAAGTAACTTACGACTTAATTTTAGATTGTAGTTTTCCTTTTGATAAATCCAATCTAAATACGGAAATAAAAATAATGAAAAAATGAAACTCCAAAGGTCAATATCTTTTATAAAGTCAAAGGAAACGATCATTTTAAATCTTAGCAAAAACATCAGAAAAATTGCTAAAAAAATATTTCCAATCAATAGAAAAGCAATGATGCGTTTCGATTCATTTTTTGCTTTTCGCACATAAGATATCCCCACCAGAAGATTAGCCAAAAAACTAATTCCATAACCGATTATAGTTGGAATAAATCCAAAAATAGCAAAGAATAAATTATATCTTGAGTCAGTATCGCCTACGCCTTCAATATTTAAAAGACCATATAGGAGATTAAGAAAAAATACAATTAATGGTAAATAAGCAATATAAATTTCCGAGAATTTCAAAGATTTTTTCATAGGAACTCCTGTTTTTAAAGTAACCTCATTCCCCCTTCAATGCTTCAAACTTCGCTTTCATGGTTGGATTTTTTCGGGTCAATTTTTTTACTGAAACATCTTCCAATTTGTTATTGGCGAGGCGGAGTTGATTTTCGGATGTGGTTAGGAATTTCTTAACCTCTTCCATGCGTTTGATGGCCTTGTCGATTTCATCGATTGCTTTACCAAAGTTGGTCGAAGCAGAGTTGTAGTTTTTGGCAAAAGCTACTTTGAAGGCATCCAAGTCTTCTTCAAAATGGGTAATATCGATATTTTGCTCGCGAACTAAGGCCAACTCTTGCTTATATTTCAAAGAATTAAGCGCAGCATTACGTAAGAGACCAATCAACTGAATAAAGAACTGAGGACGAACCACATACATCTTTTCATACTCGTGACTGACGTCAACAATCCCTGTGTTAAAGTAGTCATTATCTGCTTCTAACATAGTCACCAAAACGGCATATTCACAGTTCTTCTCCCGACGATCCTTGTCCAATTCTTTGTAAAAATCTACATTCTTGTGCTTCTTCTCAGTCCCATCCGCTTCATTTTTCATCTCAAACATAATGGAAATGAATTCTAGACCATTTTCATCACATTCACGGAAGATAAAGTCCCCCTTAGACCCACGCGCAGAGACCTTGTTATCCTTCTCAAAGTAGGCATTTGGAAAGGCAAAACTACGAACCTTGTTAAACTCACTCTCTGCATACTGTTCCAAACTTTCCCCGATAGCTTTTGTGGATTGTTGGGCTTTGAAATTCTTATAGAACTCGACCTGTTCACTAGCTGCCTTGAGCTGAGCTTCGTAATTTTGCTTAACAGAAGCCAAAGATAACTCATTTTCCTTTTCCTGCAAGAGGAGCTGGTTTTTGACCTGATCACGCTCTCTTTCTAAATCAGAGAGAGTCTTTTGCAGTTGGTTTTCATGCTCTAAACGCAAGGTGGCCAGTTGGTTTTCCAAGGCCTGTACTTCCTTGTCCTTTGCCAATAAAGCCTCATGACTTGTCTGTTCAACTTCTTTCTTGGCCAACTCTTTCTCTGTATCAAAGTTTTGGATTTGACTCTGCAGTTGCGCAATTTCTTGGTCCTTTTGAGCCAGTTTAGACTGTTGCTCATTCATGGCCTTTTGCTCAGCCAAGGCCAGCT